>NZ_APIO01000033.1:0-153260 GCF_000408945.1 Pseudomonas sp. G5(2012) | reverse complement strand
AGTTGCTGGCTTTGTTGGTCATGCATGCGCTTGTGACCGGTGAGGTCGCGGGCAATCTTCACGTAGCCCTGCAGGTTCTCGCCCTTGAGCAGCGTGACTTCGCCGCTGCAATAGAAGCGGCTGCCGTCCTTGCGCAGGTGCCAGCGTTCGTCTTCGCCGCGGCCTTGCTCACGGGTCAGGCGTAGTTCGGTTTCCGGCACGCCCTCGGCGCGGTCCTCGGGAGTGAAGATCAGGTCATAGCAGGCGCCGAGCACTTCGTCCTTGGCGTAACCGAAAATCAGCTGCGCGCCGGTGTTCCAGTCGGTAATCACGCCATGCTCATCGAGAATGATGATCGCAAAATCGTGGGTGCTTTCGGCAACCAGGCGCATGCGCTCGTTATTCAAGCGCAACTCATCTTCCGCCGCGCGCCGCTTGGTGATGTCGATAAAGGTCAGCACCGTGCCGTCGATATGATCCTCGCTGGAACGATAGGGCAGCAATCGGGCGATGTACCAGCGTTGGTCGTTGCTGCTGACCTCGCGCTCGATCATGTTCAGCGAGCCAAAAACCGTCTCCGCATCCTCGACCATCTCCGGGTAATCGAGGCGG
Organism: Pseudomonas sp. G5(2012); assembly: GCF_000408945.1. Classification (NCBI taxonomy): domain Bacteria; kingdom Pseudomonadati; phylum Pseudomonadota; class Gammaproteobacteria; order Pseudomonadales; family Pseudomonadaceae; genus Pseudomonas; species Pseudomonas sp. G5(2012). Next base: position 152,669 of record NZ_APIO01000033.1, on the reverse strand, counting down.
TGGGTGATGTCCAGCAACGAGCGCCCGGTATCGACCGGCAGCATGCTAAAGATGTCCGTGGCCCGGGGGGTGAACCAGCGGATGCGCATGTTGCGATCGACGAACACCGTGGCGATGTCGGTGGAGGTAATCAGGTTGGATAGGTAATCGTTGATCTTGTCGGTTTCTTCAACCTTGGTCTTGAGCTCGTAGTTGACGGTCAGCAGTTCCTCGTTGATCGACTGCAACTCTTCCTTGCTGGTTTCCAGCTCCTCGGTGGCCGAACGCAGCTCTTCGTTGATGGCCTGCATTTCTTCGTTGGACGCCTTGAGTTCTTCACTGGAGACTTCCGACTGTTCGATCGTCTCCTGCAAGTGCATCTTGGTGCGCTGCAGTTCATGCTCAAGGCTGGCCAGCAGTTGGTTGTCGCTCTCGTTCGAGGCAACATCCAACTGTACATTCGCAACGATTTCCTGCTCCTCGAGGATCACCAGCACGTACTCGCTGTCGGTCTCTTCATCCTTGTACGGGTGCGCGCTCAGATCCACCTGGTAATACCGCTGTTCGCGCTGGATACGGACCTTGTTCGAGGTGACGGCAGCGCCTGTTTGATAGACCTGATAGAGCATCGTGCGCAGCTCCAGTCGCAATTCTGGAAGCGCGAGTGCCAGCAAGCTGCGGGTCAGCTCTCCCGCCACATACCGCAGGAAGCGCCCGGCGCCTTCGCTCAGGTGCAGGATGTTGCCGTTGACGTCGACAATAATGCTCGGTGGTGCGGTCTTTTCCAGCGCGCGCAGATGGATATCGGCGAAGGAAATCTTGCGAGTCGTCTGGGTTTCAAGGGGGCGGGCGCTGATGGCGGTTCGCGCATAGCCATCGTGAGGCAGGGCCGGGGCGCGCCGAGGCATGGTCGCAGGACTCTTGGCGCGGAAGATGCGGTTGCGTTTGTCCACCGGGGTAAACAGGTCCGGGCAGCCATCGGCGAATTCGGATGCCCCCAAAAACAGGAAACCGCCCGGCCGCAAGGCAAAATGAAACATCTCGTAGAGGGTGCGTTGTACGTCGCGGTTCAGGTAAATCAACAGGTTCCGGCAGACAATCAGGTCGATCTGCGAGAACGGTGGGTCCTGTAACAGGCTGTGCTTGGCGAACAGCACCTTGTCACGGATCTCCTTGTGCACCCTGAAGTTCTGGCCCTCCTTGATGAAATGCTGACGCAGGCGCTGGGGAGGGACATCGGTGATGATCGCCCCGGGATAAAGGCCCCTGCGTCCAACGGCGATGGCGCGCTCATCGATGTCCGTGGCAAATACCTGCACTTTGGCCGCTGTAGCCTCTAGCGCCAATTGGTCACTGACCAGAATGGCCACGCTGTAGGCTTCCTCGCCGGTCGAACAACCGGCGGACCAGATGCGAATTTCCTCACGGTGCGGCTGGGAGTCGCGTAGCGATTTCACCAGGTTCGGCACCACTTCGCGTTCCAGCGCTTCGAAGGCTTCGCGGTCGCGGAAAAAGTTGGTCACGCCGATCAGCATATCGCCCAGCAGGGCGTTGTTTTCTTCCGGGTGCGTTTGCAGGTAGTCGTAGTAGGCGGCCAGGTTTGGCTGTGCGGTCACTTGCAAGCGTCGCTCTATCCGGCGCAGTACCGTGGCGCGCTTGTAGTGCTTGAAATCGTGGCCGGTATTGGTGCGCAAGTGCAGCAGGATGTCCTGCAAAATACGCTCGGTCTTCGCTGCATCTTGCTCCTCGGGAAGGGGCGTCTTGAGGCCTGGATCATTGGCGCCGGGCAGGGTGATGGTTTGTGCGTTGTGCCAAAGCTCCAGGAGCTTTTGTGGCATTTGCGCCACGGGCATCACCAGGTCAACCATCCGGGTGTCAATGGCCGCGCGCGGCATGCTGTCGAACTCAGCCTCTTCGGGCGTCTGGACCAGGGTGACGCCCCCTTGCTCCTTGATTCGCGACAGACCGACCGCGCCATCGGAGCCGGCGCCGGAAAGCACCACGCAAAAGGCGCGCTCCTTGTGCACATCCGCCAGGTCCCTGAAGAACAGATCGATAGCAATGTGGCTTCCCGCCGAGCGCTGTGCAGGAGCGACCGACAGGTAGCCGTCATTCATGATCAGGGCATGGGCCGGCGAAATGACGTAGACGCAGTTTTTCTCGATCGGGATCGTCTCGGTCACCTGGCGCACCGGCATTTTCGTCACGCCCTGAATGATCCGGTCGGCAATGCTTTCATGGTCTGGCGCCAAATGAAGAATGACCACGAAGGCCATGCCATTGTCATTGGGCATGTGTTCGAAGAACGATTTCACCGCGTTGAGGCCGCCAGCGGAGGCGCCAATCCCGACCACCGGAAATGCAAGGTTGCTGGGGGTCAGTTCCTTTCGTTGCGGAACATTGGGTGAGCGGCTGGGAGTAGTTCTCATAGGAGGCACCTTGATCTCCGGGGCAAGCTCTGCCTACAGCTGCCCAGGGTAAACCGCGATTCCGGTCCCTGGCGTGGATATCGGCGGATGACAGCGATTTACAATTTAACGTCGAGTCGAATCAAGCTTGGACCATCTTGTCGTTCTATGTAAACCGCAACGCGGTCGCCAATTCGTTGAAAGCCAAGATCGACGCTGTGTTCATTGATCTGGAGTGTCCGCACTTCCAGACGGTCAATACCAATGGGCAGTCGAGGTTGCCTGATGATCACTCGACAGTCAGCAGCGTCAATGCTGATCCCCAGGCATGCCTGCAAGAGCATGAAAATGGAGCCTGCTGCCCAGGCTTGAGGCAAACAGGCGACTGGATAGGCAACCGGTGCCTCACCCGGACCACGCTTGAACCCGCAGAACAGTTCCGGTAACCGCATCCCGAAAAACGTCGCGGCTTCGAACATCCCGCTGAGGACACGAACGACGCCCGTATACTCGCCATATCGGGCCATACCTGCTGCGCACAGGGCAACGTCATGCGGCCAAACCGAACCGTTGTGATAAGACATGGGGTTGAACCGCACGGCCCCGGTTTCAAGTGTTCGAACGCCCCAGCCGTTATTGAAGATGTTGGTCAGAAATTGCCGGGCAACCGTTTTTCCCCGTTCAGGCATGGGTAATCCGGTGAACAGCAGGTGACCTGCGTTCGAGGCTTTCACCTCGCAACGCTGGCCATTGCCATCGAGCGCCAGTGCGTAAAATTGCTGATCCTCCATCCAGAAGCATTTTTCAACCGCCCGGCGCAGGTTTTCTGCGATGCCTTGCCATCGAACCGCAGCTTGCTCATTGCCTCGTTGCCTGGCCAAGGTGCTCATGCTCAAGAATGCGCGCCAGGCGTAGCCTTGCACTTCTATCAATGCGATGGGCCCAACCGGGGTGCGGCCATTGCGATGAAAAATGGCGTCATGACTGTCTTTCCAGCCTTGATTGGCCAAGCCGGTGACTTCCCCTCGCTGGTAGCTGATAAAGCCTTCGGCATTCTTCGAGGCATTGGTCTCCATCCAGAGCGTGGCCAGTTCCAGTGCCGGCCAAAGCGCTTCAATGAACGCCCGATCGTTGGTGCGTTTTGCATAAGCGCCGGCCAGCATCACGAACAAGGGGGTCGTATCGACGCCTCCGTAATAACGGGCAAAGGGTAATTCGTTGAGTTTCGACATTTCACCCTGACGCGTCTCATGCATGATTTTTCCCGGCTCAGCATCGCTGAAGGTCGAAATCTCCGTGGCCTGATGAGCAGCCAGGTAGGCGAGCACACCTCGGGCAAGGCACGGGTTGAGCCAGAGTGATTGATAGGCTGTGATAATCGCATCGCGGCCAAAAGGTGTGGAGTACCAAGGAACGCCGGCATAGGGGTAGGGGCCGGAGGGAAGATCGGCAGTCAATAAGGCTAGGTCAGCCCGGGATTTGTTTATCCAACCCTGGAACAGCCGGCCGGAAGCCTTGATACGTGCACCTCGCTGCTCTTTCCTGCGCATGGCTCGGCAAGCTTGCGCGGCGGCGGACCGGTAACGCGTGCGGCCGGGACTGACAATGCTGGAGCCTACTTCAACATACAGCTCGCGGCGCTCGTGAGCGCCGATATCGATGTGGAAACTAGCACTGTCGCCGCTGATGTGTTCTGGCAATCGGGAAAAACTGATCGCCATGCAGCGTCGCTGATGGTCCAGTCCCTGGTAATGAAGCATCACGCCTTGTTCGAGCACTTCAGGCTTGGTCAGCGTGCCACGCAGTGGCCGTTTTTGACCACGAACTTCGAACATGTCGAGGAAGTCTCCACGGAACCGCAGTTCGATCGGTAGTTTGCCAGGTTGCTCGCTGTAGTTGAAAAAGCAGATGCGCTCGAACATTCGCTCTTCCCAAAGAAAGCGCTTGCGCTCGATATGGATGACGCCTTGCGGTGTGTCCTCTTCTCCCAGTACCGGTAGCGGGTGGTTGGTCAAATGTGAACGGAAGTACACGTTGTCGCGGCTGACCGCCGCCGAGAGCAGCGACGGACGCCGACCCGCCACGGTCAATTGATATTCGGATAACAAACGCGTGTCGTGGTAGAACATGCCCACGGCACCCCCGTCGATATCACCGAATGCATTGGCCACCAGGTACGTATTGTGATCGACCAGCACATACAAAGTATGCGCAACGGGTTCATTCGCACCGGGTTTTGGTTGCGGCTGTTCAGGACTGCTGGACGAGGTATTCATGGGCTATGTCCGGCACTACGTAATCAGACCTGTTGGTGAGTGTCCGGTAGAGGTCAACATAACGTTGCGCCATCACCTTGGCTGAAAAACGTCTGACGAATACGTCACGTATCACTTGTCGATCAAGTTCAAGTACCTGACGGGCAGCGAGCACTGCCTCCTGTTCGCTATTGATTATGAAGCCGGTTACACCATGATCAACCACTTCGGGGACAGAACCGCAGCGCCAGGCGATGACCGGCGTACCGCAGGCCATGGCCTCGATCATCACCAGGCCGAAGGGTTCGGGCCAATCAATGGGAAAGAGCAGCGCCCGGGCGTTGCCCAGGAATGCGGATTTGTCGGCATCGCCAATCTCGCCGATGAATTCGATGCCTGGTTGTGCCAATAAAGGGCGTATCTGCCGTTCGAAGTATTCGCGATCGGCGGCGTCGACCTTGGCGGCGATCTTCAAGGGCAACCCGGTAGCGCGCGCAATGCGGATAGCCCGGTCGGGACGCTTTTCCGGAGAAATACGCCCCAGGAAGGTGAGGTAGTCACCCGGTCTTGAATGGAACGTCAGACTGGACTGCGGTAAACCGTGATAAACGGTGTCGATCCAATTGGCGTTCGGTAATGGCTGGCGCTGATGTTGCGAGATTGAAACCAGGGGATAGTGAGACCATCGAGAATAGGCTCCCTCCAGATCCTTGATATCAAGGCGACCATGAATAGTGGTCAAGACCTTATGCGCCATGTCTTCGAAAAATGGAAAATGCAACAGGTCTATATGAAAGTGCAGCACATCGAACGCTGCCGCTCGATGTCGCAACTCATACAGCAAACTCAAGTGACTCGCGAACTCGGACTTCAACGGACTACTGTCGAGCCGTAACGCTTGATCCCGGGCTGCAACCAAGTTTGCACAAGTGCGCGATCCCTCGGCGGCGAAAAGGGTGACGTCATGTCCCAGTCCGACTAAAGCATCCGTTAGATGAGCTACAACTCTTTCGGTTCCTCCATAGAGATAAGGGGGCACGGATTCATACAGCGGGGCTATTTGGGCGATTTTCATTGCCGCGATCTCTAAGTAATCAGCGTTGTTTATGGCAAAGACCTGCCGTCAAGTTTTTCGACCTGACCGTAAAGACATTGGATTGATTGCCACGACAAGCGGTTAACTCATAGAGGAAAGCTAAATGTGCAGCGACAGTGATATTGCAAATATATAGTTTTGGGAATGATTTTCGTGGAGGAAATCGTCCGACAAGTGGCGGGTTTCAGGAAGTTGACGCTGTAGATTTGTCGTACTAAATATTTCGTATTGCGTTGGTTTTCATCGAAATTCAACAAAGAGGGAGGCCACGAAGATGATGCGCAGAGGTTCCACGTATTGGCTCTGGGCGGACTGCGAGTTGCATTGTCGATCCCACGACGAAGTGCAAAATGATGGCACTCTCATTGATGTTCAAACAAGAGTTTCCAGAAAGGGTAGAACGCAGCTATTCATCGGTGTCTACGACAAAAACGGCTCGCCCTTATTTGAAGAGGCCCACGACTATTTGCCCCACGATACGATGACCACGGCACTGGCATGGGGGGTATCTCGTGCGCGGGAGATTGCCTCCGGAAACCTGGTAATGAATGCTCAGAGTGACAAAAACTACCTCGCTGCCAGCGATTCTCAACGAACATCCGCGGGTTGAATCCGCCGTCGAAGGCCAGCGCCGCGCCGATCAAGCGCAGGCGCTGGCTGCTTGCGCTAGTTGGGCATTGGAATAGTGATGCCTTCTTTCTCCAGATCTTCGCGTACCGATTGGAACTTCTGGTACTTGGACAGTTCGATCGGGCCGTCATAGCTCATGCTTTGCAGTTTGCGAGGAGGGTACTGAACGTAGGTTTTCATCAGCTGGGTGATTGCCATGCTGATAGGCACCATTGTCCAGGTGCGCTCGGTGTAGTTGTTCATGAAAATGTCATAGCGTTCCTGCGGATCCTGCAGCAAGTCGAACACCTGCGGTACGGTCGCTACATACTTGGACGGGCCTTTCCAGCCTTGGTTGCTGTCGACGGCCAGGCCACCGGTCACGGCGCCGTTGTCGCCACGCAGGTTGAACACCGCCTTGTAATTGCCGACACGGGCAGCGCCCGGGGAGAGTTCGTTCTCGGTGAAGTAGAACCACTCCTTGCGCGGATCAGGGCCGGTGCCGAGCAACACAGGTGTCATGTCATAGCTGTCGAAGATGATCGGTTTGCCTTCGCGATCCTTGTCCGGCAGCTTGATCCCGGCAAACGAGGCGAACGTCGCCATCAAGTCCAGTCCGCCGATGATGTCGTGGTTTTTTGCGTCCGGCTTGATCTTGCCGGGCCAGGACATGATCGCCGGCACCCGGTTGCCTCCTTCACGCACGGTGCCTTTGGTGCCACGGAAGGGCGTGTAGCCAGCGTCCGGATAAACGTCCTGCCAGGCGCCGTTGTCGGTGGTGTAGACCACCAGGGTGTTCTTATCCAGGCCCAGCGCCTTGAGCTTGTCGAGGATGCGGCCAATGTGGGTATCGAGCTCAACCACGGAGTCGGCGTACTTGGTCTTGGAGATCGACTTGTGGACGAACTCCGGCGCTGGCAGGTTGGGCTGGTGAACCTTCATGAAGTTGACGTTGATAAAGAACGGCTTGCCGGATTTGGCCGCGGTGTCGAGAAACTCCAGCGCCGCCTTTTCCACATAGTTGTCGAAGAACGGAATGCCCACGACACCGGGCTTGCCATCCACTACCGGGGTGTCGACGTACTGGCCGTTGATCTTGAACTCTTCAACGGCTTTTTCACCGGCCTTGCCCGACAACGCGCCCTGGGTCACCTTGGCGAACATGGCACGGGTTTCTTCATCCATGTCCGGGAACCAGGTAGGGTCGGCATAGGTGTAGGCGTTGAGGTGATAGAGGCCAACGTACTTCATCACGTCGTAGCCCTGCGCATTGGGCAGTGCGTAATCGGCCTCGCCCAGGTGCCACTTGCCGGTGAAGTAAGTCTCATAGCCGCCGGTTTTCAGCACCGACGCCAATGTCCATTCAGCCGCCGGCAAACCGCCGCCCTGGCCCTGGAACGCCACCGTGGTCATGCCGCTGCGGTTGGGGATGCGCCCGGTCTGCATCGCGGCGCGGCCTGGGGTGCAGCTTGGTTGGGCATAGAAGGAGTAGAAGGTGGTGCCCTCTGCCGCGAGCCGGTCGATGCTCGGCGTTGGCATCCCTCGACCTACGCCGCCGCCGTAGGGGCCCAGGTCACCGTAGCCAGTGTCGTCGGAGACGATGAACAGGATATTGGGTTTTTCGGTTTGTGCGGCTTGGGCAAAGTTGATTGCCATCAACAATAAACAGGCGAGGTAAAACCTGGGGCGGTGCGCGAACTCGTTCATAAGGTTTCCTTTCTCAAGTTCCGATACTCGTTGCGGGCCGCTCAAGCATTGAGCGCAAAACAACAAGCATGATCGTTAGTAACCCCCCCCCAACGTTTAGCCTGGACAGTTCAAGGAAGCCATCAAACAACGCGATGACATTTCCATTCACTGCTCAAGGCTGTCGTGCAAGATTAGTTCGACAATTCGCGCACTGCGTGGTCGTAGATCGTGGATTAGATGTCGTTCGTCGATTATTTGTACTTCAACCATCGACGTTCCTTTATTGAACAGGTCATGAAGGCCTCTCACTCCATCGCTCTAATCCGGGCCTTGTGCCGCCACTGTCGCAAAACTGTAATGTTCCGGTCATACAATTGACACGGCTTCTTACATTTACCGTCAGTTGGCCTCTGGCCTTTTTCATGGATGAGCAAGTCACATGCGTCGTGTCGTATTCAATCAGAAAGGCGGGGTTGGGAAATCCAGCATTGCCTGCAACCTCGCCGCCGTGAGTGCTGCCGAAGGCTACCGAACGCTGCTGGTTGATCTCGATCCCCAGGCCAATTCAACTCACTACCTCACCGGCCTGGTGAATGAGGATATTCCTGCGGGCATCGCCGATTTTTTCAAGCAGACCTTGTCCGGCGGTTTCGAAGGCAGGAAGCATCGCGTGAATATCACCCGCACGCCTTACGCCAACCTCGACCTGGTGACCGCCAGCCCTGAGCTGTCCGACCTGCAGTCAAAGCTGCAGAGCAAGTTCAAGGTCAACAAGCTGCGCAAGCTGCTGGTGGAACTGTCCGAGGACTACGAGCGCATTTATATCGATACACCGCCGTCATTGAATTTCTACACTTTCAGCGCCTTGGTGGCGGCGGACAGGTTGCTGATTCCCTTCGATTGCGACAGGTTTTCTCGTCTGGCGCTGTATCGCGTCATCGCGCAAGTAGAAGAGTTACGACTTGATCACAATGAGTCGCTGACGGTGGAAGGGGTGGTGGTCAATCAGTTCTCGGGGCAGACCGGGTTGCACCAGCATCTGGTGGATGAGCTGTTGGCCGAAGGGATACCGATGCTGCCGGTTTACCTGAGTCGCTCTGTGAAGATGCGCGAGTCTCACCAAGTGTCGGTTCCCCTGGTTCATCTGGCTCCGCGCCATAAGCTTTCGCTGGAGTTTGCCGATTTGCTGGATGCCCTGGAGCGAGCGGCTTAGGTGCAAATTTGGATTGGGGGGATATCCATTCCTGCGGTAACGGCGATTTGTGGTTTCTATTTATATAGCGAGTGAGCCTGTGGGAGCGAGCCTGCTCGAGAAGAACGTCCTGACAACGTATTCATCCAGACAGGGCGCGTTATCGTTGACGTCCATCGCGAGCAGGCTCGCTCCTACAGGGGATTGGGGGGCTCTGCAAAAGCCTGGTCGGGTGTCAGGCCGCTCGTTATTGCTGTTTATCCTCAGTGTTCAGATCCGCTTTGCGCCGATCGCTGCCGTTCGGGTTGCCGACGTCGATCAGCCTTCTTTCCAGCAAAATGTTTTGCAGCGCCTCGCGGTCTGACGGGGACATTTGGTGTTCCCGCTCCTTGAGTTCAAGCAGGATCGGGCTGGACCACTGGCGATAGATTTGCTCGGCATTACGAGTGGATGACATCGCTTCCTCCTTGGGGTGATTTCTGCCAATCAACACGCCTTGGTTCTATACGCAAAATGACCCTAGCCGAGGAAGGCCATTGTCGCCAATGCCTCACATCGGACGGGTTAGGGCACCTGCTGCAGCGGTGCGTCGGACGTCGCTGCGAAATACCCGGGGGGGATGCATCGATGATCAGGAACGGGCCGATCAGATCGACCCGATCCTCGTGCCTCTAGACAAAGCCTTGCCCATGAAAGCCCCGTGGCAGCCGTTGCAGTCCTGCCATGGCGGTCAGCCGCTCGGTCCAGGCCTGGCGCCAGTCATTGACCACGTGAGCGATTTTTGCCTTGCGTGCGGCGCGGCGTGCAGCGTTGCGCTCGGTTTTGCGCGCCTCTTTGTAAGCGTCGGTGTTGCGACAGCTTCTGCATTTCACCCGATTCAGTTCCCGGGTGGAGGTGAGGTTGCTGCCCTTGTGACCGCAGGCGAGGTGCCCGCTGACTTTGAAGTGGGTGACCATCAGAACGTCTCCTTCGTAACGAAGTAATCGTTAGACAACCCTGTTCTAGTGATGTTCGCGGTTGAAAGGCGCAAAAAAATCCCAGCACCTGGCTGGGTTGGAGGACAGGAATCAGACAGGCACTCACACGCACGCGCGGTGACGTAGCGTCGCCGATCATGCGTCCTGCGTCAGGTCCTGCCTGCGCATCGGTATCCAGATCAGGATCATCTGAACCGTGGCAGCGGTGGGTCGACTGGCTTGAGCGACGACAGTGTGTTGCGGATCAGGGGTGTATCCTTTTCGATGTCGTTCAAACGATCACGGATTCTGAGCGCAGTCGGGTGTCCGCCTTGATGATCGACCCAGTCGGCGATTTCCTTGCACGCGGCAGCCAGGCGAACCTGACGGGAGTCGAGCAGGGTGAGCAGGGTGGTGATGGACTCTTTTTCGGACATGGGGAACACCTCCGTTTAAGAACCTGAAGATTGGCAGTAAAAAGCCCGCCGCAAGCGAGCTTTGTACCGATGGGCGCTGATCCTTCAGCACTTTGTCAGTATAGACCCGCGAATGTTTGTCAGCCTTGCCGGACCATCACTTGTGACCGGGCGTTGAGCTGTCGGCATACCCGCTGGGCATCGTATTCATGATCGTAGCCGTCACCGATGAAACCGTTGGTGCGGGTATCGGCGATGCGGTACCAGACGGCGGCTTCAGCGGGTTGATGCGTGGTTTCTCCAGCCCGGCGTCCATGAATGATGATCTTGTTGCAGCGCTTGACGACGAAAATGTCTTCCATGGCTTCACCGCAGCTGATTGGCGTACAGATCAACTATAGAAGCCATTTGCAATCGTGCAAAAAATAGGCAGGTCAGTTCGTCGCCTCGGACGCCATTTTCTCCAGCAGCATCGCCAGTGCGACTTCCTCCGCCCGCAGGCCTTTACGAACCCTCGGCTTTGGCAGTTGCGCCAGGGCGCCGAGCAGGAAACCCTCGAGTACCGCCGGGTGGATGTAGCACTTGCGGCACACCGCCGGAGTGTTGCCCAACTGTCTGGCGACATCCTTGACCATCGCTACCACATGCTGTTTTGCCTGGGACTCGGGTTGCCATTCGAGCTCACGCAGAACCGCCAGGGCCAGGGCGCTGCCGGCCCAGGTGCGGTAATCCTTGGCGGTGAAGTCGGCGCCAGTCAGGGTTTGCAGGTAGGCGTTGACGTCGGCGGAAGTGATCGTGTGTCGCTCGCCGTTTTCATCGAGGTATTGAAAAAGGTTTTGCCCGGGAATGTCCTGGCAACGCTTGATGATCCGCGCCAGGCGTCGGTCCTTCACGGTGATCTGGTGCTCGACGCCACTCTTGCCGCGAAACTGGAACTGGATCGCGCTGCCGTTGACCTCGACATGGCGGTTGCGCAGGGTGGTCAGGCCGTAGGAGCGGTTGTCTCGTGCGTACTGGGTATTGCCGACACGGATTAGCGTTGCGTCGAGCAAGGTGATGACGGTGGCCATGACCTTGTCGCGACTCAAGCCCGGCGCCTCCAGCAAGGTTTCCAGTTGTTTGCGCAGCTTGGGCAGGGCCAGGCCGAAATCCCGCAGGCGGGAATATTTGTCGCTGTCGCGCACCTCGCGCCAGCGCGGGTGATAGCGGTACTGCTTGCGCCCGCGGGCGTCGCGACCGGTAGCTTGCAGGTGCCCGCGCGGGTCGCTGCAGATCCACACGTCGGTATAGGCCGGTGGTACCGCCAGGGCGTTGATGCGCTGGATTTCTTCCGGGTCGACGATGCGCTGGCCAGTGGGGTCGAAATAGCAGAATTTGCCACGCAGCTTGCGGCGGGTGATGCCGGGCTGGGTGTCATCGACGTAATGCAGGTCACGGGGCAGTGCATCGGGCATGGCGATTGTCCTGGGCGAGGGATCGAGGGGCCGTTACAGCCATTGACCCCGCGCCGCGCCAGTCGTGCCCACGGCGTTACGCGAGCACGGCCACGGCCTTGATCTGCGCCCAGAGACGTTGGCCCGGGTGCAGGTGCAGGTGGTCCCGGGAATAGCGGGTGATACGTGCAAGCAAAGGGCTGCCCTCGGCGTCCAGGCGCACCAGCACATGGGCGTTGTTGTCGGCGGGCATTTCGCTGACCACCGTCACGGGCAGGCGATTGAGGATGCTGCTTTGGTAATCGCCGAGCAGGCTGAGGCTGACATCCCGCGCCTGGACCTTGCAACGTAATGCCTGGCCCATCGCCATCGGCGTGTGAGTCACGCGAATGTTCAGGTCCGTATCGGGCAGTTGCAGCGTCAACAACTGGTAGTCGGCGTCATAGGCGGCGACATGCCCTTGGATCACTACGCCGGCGTCGTCACCCAGCGCCAGCGGCAAGTCGAGGCGTGCGAGGGTCTGGCCGATGGGACCGCTGGCCAGCGCCTTGCCGTCGCTGAGCAGGACCATGTGATCGGCCAGTTGTGCGACTTCATCCTGGGAATGACTGACATAGAGCACCGGGATGTCCAGTTCATCGTGCAGCCGTTGCAGGTAAGGCAGGATCTCGCTTTTGCGTTGCGCGTCCAGTGCTGCCAGCGGTTCGTCCATCAACAGCAGTGTCGGGCTGGTGAGCAGGGCGCGCGCCATGCCGACACGCTGCCGTTCGCCGCCGGAAAGGTGCTGCGGATGGCGGTCGAGCAGATGACTGATACCCAGCAGCTCGGTCGCGTGTGCCATGTCGACCCGGCGCTGAGGCTTGGGAATGCGCTTGAGGCCAAATTGCAGGTTGGCAAGCACCGACAGATGAGGGAACAGGCTGGCCTCCTGAAACACGTAACCCAGTGCACGCTTGTGCGGGGGGACGAAAACCCCCTTGGCGCTGTCTTGCCACACTTCATCGTTGACGTGGATAAATCCCTCGTCGGCGCGTTCCAGCCCGGCGATGCAGCGCAGGCAGGTGGTCTTGCCGGAACCTGAGTGGCCAAACAGCGCCGTCACCCCGCGGCCGGGCAACTGCAGGTCGACATCGAGGGCGAACCCCGGATAACTCAGTTTCAGACGCATTTGAATCATCGATCAGCTCCAGCCTGTTTTGGTTTTACGGCTGGAGTACAGCGCCAGCAACACTGCAAATGAGAACACCAGCATGACCCCTGCCAGCCAATGGGCCTGGGCATATTCCATGGCTTCGACGTGATCGTAGATCTGCACCGAGACCACTCGGGTCTTGTCGGGGATGTTGCCGCCGATCATCAGCACCACGCCGAATTCGCCGACGGTGTGGGCAAAGCCGAGGATGGCCGCGGTGAAGAAACCGGGCCTGGCCAGGGGCAGGGTGACGCTGAAAAAAGTGTCCCAGGGGCCGGCGCGCAGGGTGGCGGCCACTTCCAGCGGACGGGTGCCAATGGCGGAAAAAGCGTTTTGCAGCGGCTGGACCACGAACGGCATCGAATACAGCACCGAGCCGATCACCAACCCTGCAAAACTGAAGGTGAGGGTGCCAAGTCCCAGGGATTGGGTTAACTGGCCGACAAACCCGTGGGGGCCGAGCGCCAGCAACAGATAGAAACCGATCACCGTGGGCGGCAGCACCAGGGGCAGGGCGACGATCGCCGCGACCGGGCCGCGCAGCCAGGATTGTGTGCGCGAGAGCCATAACGCCAGTGGAGTACCGACCAGCAACAGGATGACGGTCGTCAGGGACGCCAGTTTCAGGGTCAGCCAGATGGCGGAAAAATCGGCACTCGATAGCGACATTTAGATCTGGTAACCGTAGGACTTGATGATGGCAGCGGCTTTTGGCCCCTGGAGGTACTCGACCAGTGCCTTGGCGGCAGGATTATCCTTGCCCTTGTTGAGGATGACCGCGTCTTGCTTGATCGGGTCATGCAGGTCGGCCGGGACGATCCACGCCGAGCCGCTGGTGATCTTGCCGTCCTTGTAGATCTGCGACAAGGCAACGAAGCCGAGTTCGGCATTGCCCGTGGACACGAACTGGTAGGCCTGGGTGATGTTCTGGCCTTCGACGAGCTTGTCCTTGACCTTGTCGGCCAGGCCTTTTTTGGCCAGCACCTGGGTCGCTGCAAGGCCGTAAGGCGCGGCTTTCGGGTTGGCGATGGACAGATGCTGATAGGTGTTATCGCTCAGGACGTTGCCCTTGGCATCGACGTAGCCTGCCTTGGCCGACCACAGGGCCAGCGTGCCGATGGCGTAGGTGAAGCGCGAGCCCTTGACGGTGTCGCCTTCGGCTTCAAGTTTTTGCGCGGTGGTGTCGTCTGCCGAGAGGAACACCTCGAACGGCGCGCCATTCTTGATCTGGGTATAGAACTGGCCGGTGGCACCGAAAGCCGTGACCAGTTTGTGCCCGGTGTCCTTCTCGAAGTCAGCGGCAATGGCCTGGATCGGCGCGGTGAAGTTGGCAGCGACAGCAACCTGGACTTCGTCTGCCTGAGCGCAGCCGAAGGCGAACACGGCGAGCAGGCTCGCCAGGCAAGTGGGGGCAAAACGTGAGGCGCGAATGGTCATGAAACGGCTCCGTCACAGGCAAGTGCTGCAAGATGGGTGAATCGCTATATATCGGAATATATAGCGAAATGCCGGTAAACGGAATGTGTTGCAGCGCTAACCGTGTTGCCCGCCACCACGGTCAGCGCCGGAGCAACTTCGCCAACCCTTCCTCGGCCAGGCGTCGGGTCAATTCGGCGGTACCCGACTCAACCCCCAGGGTGAACGCCTGTCCGGCCCAGAGGTTGCTGAAGTCTGCCTCGCTTTTGGCACGCAACGGCAGCAATGCACCGCCTGCGAGGGGAAAACGCGGCGCCTGGTCGCTCATCGGCCCGAGCTCGCGCATTACCCGATTGAGTATTCCCCGTGCCGGGCGACCGGTGAAAATGTTGGTGACCGCGGTCTCGCTTTCCCTGGCGGTCCGCAAGGCCTGGTGATGCGCGGCACTGACCTTGGCCTCTGGCGTGAAGAGGTACGCCGTGCCCACTTGCACCGCCGAAGCCCCCAGCATGAACGCCGCCGCCACACCCCGCGCATCGGCAATGCCGCCAGCGGCAATCACCGGTACTTTCACGGCATCGACCACTTGGGGCACCAGGGCGAAGGTACCGACCTGGCTGCTCAGGTCATCACTGAGAAACATGCCCCGATGCCCGCCCGCCTCAAGACCCATGGCGATGATCGCGTCGCAACCCTGCTGCTCGAGCCAGATGGCTTCTTCGACGGTGGTGGCCGAGGACAGTACCTTTGCCCCGGTGGCCTTGACTCGATCCAGCAGGGATTTTTCCGGCAGGCCAAAGTGGAAACTCACGACTTCGGGGCGCAATTGTTCGACCACTTCGCAGGCAACCTGGTCGAACGGCGCGCGATTGGACACCGGTGTCGGTGCATCGAAATCGACTCCCAATTCGCGGTAATAGGGCTGCAGCAGGTTTTTCCAGTCCTGGGCGCGTTGCTCGTCGACCGCCGGCGGTTGATGGCAGAAGAAGTTGACGTTGATCGGGCGCTGGCACTGTTGGCGAATGCCCTTGAGCTCGTCACGCAATTGCTCGACGCTCAGCATGGCGGCAGGCATCGAGCCGAGGCCGCCGGCGTTGCTTGCCGCAATGACCATGGCAGCGGTGGTGGCGCCGGCCATGGGGGCCTGGATGATCGGCAGCTCGATTCCGAGCAGGTCAAGAATGCGCGTATCTGGCCATTGACTCATTTCAGTTGTACTCCGACGTTGGAACCGGGCAGGGCTCGATTTTTAACAGCAATGCCTGCGGTTATGCCAGTCATGTCTTCTGCAGGCGAATTGGCTTAAAGTCCAATACGGTAATATTTTGCGAAGTGGTATTTAAATCACATCACAACAAGTGAACCCACCAGGAGGCAGCAATGTTCCAAGGTATTTTGATCGACAAAGACGAAAGCGGGTACCGGGCCACACTGCAACAGATCGATGAAGACCAGCTGCCCGAGGGCGATGTGACGGTGCGTGTGGCGTACAGCACGCTGAATTTCAAGGATGGCCTGGCGATCACCGGCAGCAGCCCGGTGGTGCGCAAATTCCCGATGGTGCCGGGGATCGACCTGGCGGGGACTGTCGAGGTCAGCACGCATCCGGACTACAAGTCGGGTGACAAAGTCCTGCTCAATGGCTGGGGCGTAGGCGAAGGGCATTGGGGTGGCCTGGCGCAAAAGGCACGTCTCAAGGGCGAATGGCTGATTGCGTTGCCCGAGGCCTTCACTGAAGCCCAGGCCATGGCCATCGGCACGGCAGGCTACACGGCGATGCTGTGCATCATGGCGCTGGAGCGCAACGGTGTGACGCCCGACCAAGGCGAGGTTCTGGTCACCGGGGCCAACGGCGGCGTGGGCAGTTTCGCCATCGCATTGCTGAGCAAGCTTGGCTATCGGGTCGTCGCTTCCACTGGTCGCCTGTCGGAACACGAATACCTCAAGCAACTGGGCGCCAGTGAAATCATCGATCGCGCCACCTTATCCGAGCCCGGCAAGCCGCTGGCCAAGGAACGTTGGGCAGCGGTCATCGACTCGGTGGGTAGTCACACCCTGGCCAACGCCTGTGCCAGTACCCGCTCCGAAGGCACCGTCGCCGCTTGTGGACTGGCCCAGGGCATGGACTTTCCGGCCAGCGTCGCGCCCTTTATCCTGCGCGGCGTGACGCTGGCCGGGATTAACAGCGTGACCCAGCCCAAAGCCAGGCGTGTAGAGGCCTGGAGTCGATTGGCCAAGGATCTGGACTTTAACTTGTTGCCGTTGATCAGCCATGAAATCGCTTTGAGCGAAGCAATCGAAGCCGCCCCGCGCCTGCTGGCCGGACAGCTGCGCGGGCGAGTGGTGGTGGATGTGAATCGCTGATCGACTGTAGGAGCGAGCATGCTCGCGAAAAACCTGAGAGCACCGTTTGGTGTCAGGTGCCCAGCGTCATCGTTGACGACCATCGTCGGAACGCCGCCCGGAGCCTGCTCGCTCCTACAGGGGTTTCTCCCGTTCCAGCAATTGCCGCTTGCGCTCCACGCCCCAACGATACCCCGACAGGTTGCCATCGCTGCGTACCACGCGGTGACAGGGGATCGCGACTGCCAGGTTGTTCGCGCCGCAAGCTTGCGCCACTGCGCGCACCGCTTTGGGGTTGCCGATGCGTTGGGCGATGTCGGCGTAGCTGGCAGTGCTGCCAAAGGGGATGTCCCGCAGGGCTTGCCAGACCCGCTCCTGAAATGCGGTGCCGCGCACATCCAGTGGCAAGTCCAGCCCCAGGGCCGGGGCTTCTATGAAACCCACGACCCTGGCGATCAACTGTTCGAAGGCCTGATCGGCACCGATCAGTGTGGCGCGGCGAAACTTGTCCTGCAGGTCGCAAACCAGTTGCTGCGGATCGTCGCCGAGGAGAATCGCGCAGACCCCACGCGCGCTTTGCGCCACCAGGATCGCGCCGAGGGAACACTGGCCAACCGCAAAACGAATGTCATTGTTTTGCCCCGCGGCACGGTAATCAGTAGGTTTCATCCCCAGCACCTGATCCGCCGCTTCATAGAAACGGCTGTTCGAGTTGAACCCGGCGTCGTACAACGCATCGGTGACCGAGCGGCCATCCGCCAGCCGTTCGCGCATTCGGCGCGAACGATGGGCCGCGGCGTAGCCTTTGGGCGTCAGGCCGGTAACGGACTTGAACACCCGATGGAAATGAAAGCTGCTCAGTCCTGCCGCTTGCGCCAGCTCGTTCAGCGCGGGCAGCGCCTCGGCGGTTTCGATCTGGCGACACGCGGCGGCCACGGTGGCGGCATGTTGCGCGGCGACCGCGCTTTGGTCCTTGGCCGCGCGCTTGCTTGGGCGATAACCGGCGGCCTGGGCAAGTTCGGCGCTGTCGAAGAACTCGACGTTCTGCGGTTTCGGCAAGCGCGAGAGGCTGCTGGGGTTGCAGTAGATCCCGGTGGTTTTCACCGCATAGACAAACTGCCCGTCCGCCTGTGGATCGCGGGCGACCACCGCGGCCCAGCGTGGATCGTTTTCGGTGCTGCTCGTTGTCGATTGGCTTGTCATGGCTTTACATCCGTTGACCCGTTTGCCGCAGATTAACCAGCGGCCCGTAGGCCCACACTCCGGCGCTTGCGGTCAAACTCCACGGTCTCACCGCGCGGTACGAAACGTGAAGTTGATCCGCTGCTTGCCCAAGCGTGGATGGTAGCCATCCTTGATCGGCAGCACACCGTGATAACGCAAGCGATCCACGCCGCCCCAGACCACGATGTCGCCATGCAGCAACGGCACCCGTTGGCTTTTGTCGCTGCGCGCGAAGCCGCCGAACAGGAACATTGCGGGTAACCCCAGCGATACTGAAACGATGGGCGCAGCGTAGGACTTTTCGTCCTTGTCCTGATGCAAGGACATTTTCGCCCCGGGCACATAGCGATTGATCAGGCAGGAGTCCGGTACGAAATCGGCAAATCCTGCTTCCCGTGCCGCCGCCTGCGCCAATTGCAAGAACACCTCGGGCATGGGTGGCCAAGGCAGGCCGGTCCGGGGATCCTCGCGGGTGTAGCGATAACCACTGCGGTCGGTGGTCCAGCCCCAGGTCCCGCAACTGCTCAGGGCCACCGACATGGTGAAGCCGCCAGGGGTGACCATTTGCCGGAACGGTGCGGCCGCCAGCACGGTTTCCAGTGCCGGTAACAAGCGCGCAAGCCAGGGGAGGGCAAAGCCCCTGAGGACGTAGGACTGTTCGCCGATCTGCTCGCGTCGGCGATCCTGCTCGGGCTCTGCATCGGCAAACAAGTCCAGGGTGGTCGGTTTCATGGTGCTCATGATGCGTCGTGAAAGATGATCCCAAGAGTATGCCGTTTTCCACTGTGCAGGCGACTGACGCCGTGGCGCAGGGTGACCCGATAGTAACCGCGCACGCCTTTGACCGGGCGCTGGTTGACCGCGAAGATCAGGCCGTCGCCTTTTTTCAGACCGATGACCTGCGGGCGCGACTGCATGCGCGGCCGCTGCTCGGTCAGCACGAACTCACCGCCGGTGAAATCCTCCCCAGGCGTCGACAGAAGAATCGCCACCTGGAGCGGGAAGACATGCTCGCCATACACATCCTGATGCAAGCAGTTGTAGTCCTGTGGTCCGTATTGCAGCAGCAAGGGTGTCGGACGCTGTTGGCCAGCGGCGTGACAACGTTCGAGGAAGGCCGGAAGGCTCTCGGGAAAACGGCTCGGCAAATCCATCTGCTCATGCCAGCGATTGGCTATCGGCACCAGTCGCGGGTAGAGCGCGCTGCGCAGGCGGGCCACCAGCGGCGGCAAGGGGTAGTCGAAATACTTGTATTCGCCACGACCGAAACCGTGCCGGGCCATGATCACATGCGAGCGAAAGTGTTCGGATTGGCCGTACAAGGCGCTGATCTGATCACAGGCCCTGGGGCTCAACAGCGATGCAATGACCGCGCAGCCGTCCGCATCGAGTTGCTGTTCCAGCAGGGGCCAGTCCAGCTTGTCCAGGTATTGCTCGCTCATTGCCAGGCCCTCAGGTTATCGAGGTGGCGAGACTAAGGGGTATGACGAATGCAGACACTCCGACACTTGCGGTCGAATGTCGCCAGGGAGCGGACGTCCATATTGTCGCTCCAGGCGTTGTTACAGCGCTTTGCTGACGCTGATGTCGCTGATGACGTCTTCGCCCTGGCCATGAAGCGCGTCCAGCGCGGCTTTGGCTTCTTCTGCCGTGCCGTTTTCCAGTTGGGCAAATTCGAAGCGGCGTTCGCCATTGAGTTTGTACTTGATGACGTATTTGGTCGTCTGGGCCACGGTCATACCTGTCAGTCTGTGTATTAAGGCGCTACTCAGCTCAGTTTCGAGCTGGAGCGGCGGATGATCTTGATCGAATGCGTCAGGGTCGGCTTGCGCGTCACACTGATCGGCCGGCGGTTGACCGTATCGATGGTGATGTTCCAGAACCCGGTGCTCGGCGCCGTGATGCGGGCCGGGAAGGTGTCGAACGCGCCGCCGTGATAGGTGTGACGACCGCCATTCTTGAAGCTGCGGAAGTTGGCGTCGTTCATCAAGCGAATGTTGCACGTTTGCGAGCATTGAATGACGACGATGTCGTCCTCGTTGAGGTGCTCGCGCTGGTGGATAAATTTCATGAGGCGCCTCCAGAAGGCTTTTTCTACAAAATCAAAACGATAGCATGGTCGATTGGCGCAGTTTATCAGCCCCGGAGCGTTATTATCCGGCTCTCCGGGCCCGGGTGGACAATAAAAATGCATATATCGCGTGCCTGGGAAGAAAAAAGCAGTCAAGCCCGGAGAAAACCCGTATCTGTGCTGTCCGAGGGTCTTTATTGGAGAATTCATATGAAGTGGGGCATGTTTGGCTTGCCGTGGGTCCTGGCAATCGGTGGTTGTGCGAGTGTCTCGGACATCAACCAGACGTTGCCGACGATGAATGTGATCTCCGGCAAGAAGCCCCTTGAGTACGCCCAGTGCCTGAGCGAAAAACTCGCCGACAGCCGTGGCGCCTTGCAGGTCGAGACGCAGAAAGACGGGGTGCGGGTGATCGTGCCGCAGAAGCTTTCCTCGGGGCCGGCCGCGGTGTTTGATATCGAACAGCGCTCTGGTGGCAGCAGCATCAAGCTGCACGAGCGCATCTCCAATGTGCCGATACGTCCCTTCGATGTACGCGATGCCGCCACGGCGTGCATTTCCGGCTGATAGACTGTCGACCGTCAGCACCAATGCCGTCAAAGCGCGCCTTTGCCGGCATTGTCATTTCTGGAGTCGAATATGAAGCGAGAGCGGGTACGGGAGCGGCATGCAGAGGGCCAAATCTGCGCCACCCATGTGATTCAGAACCCGGCGAATCCGGGGGAGTGGATCGTTTTTTTCAAGAAAAGCGCCGGGCGCAGTTTTTTCCTGGTAGACGAAAGCGACGAAGTCGAGTCCTTCAGCAGTCTCGACGAATTGATCGAGACCGTACGCGGCCTGGGGATCAAGTTCGCCGAAATTCACATGTAGGGCACGATGCCCTATTTGCAGACCACCACGACGCTACGATTCTTGTAGTTGCCAACGTCGACGCCAAGGGTCTTGTCGCTTTCCTTGGGGGCGGGTGAGCCGTCAGTGCCAACGATCCGGTAGCCGGTGCCAGCGCAAGACGCATCGGCCTTTTCGTAGCAGGTCGCCCAGGAATTGGCCTCGCCGGAGCAGTCAATGGCCAGGCCTTGTTCGCCATTGTTCAGGTAAGTGGTTTCGGAGGTGGCGCAGCCACTGAGGGCCAGGACCGCTATCAGCGGCAAAAATTTGGTCATGTCGTTGTCGTCGTCAGGATGAGGGGGCAAAGCCTGTGACAGCGCGGTGGGCAAAAGGTTATAGCCAAAGGCCACTTCTTGCGGATATTTGCAAAAGAAGCCCTGCACAAGGGCAGGGCGTCAGGCCTGGATCAAATCTTGTCCTTGCCCCGTCGTTTCGGTGCCGGGTGTTCCAGTTGCAACACCGATGCCACTTCGATCGCCATGGCTTCGGATGGGAAAGGTCCGGCAATATTCTCACCGCCAACGCCGGCTACCCACCACTGGCCGTCTTTGGCCTTGTTGATCAAGTACCCGTTGACGCTTTTTGCTTCTGACATCTATTTGCCTCGTTGGCTGGTTCAAGGGCGCCATGATACCGCCAAATGCACCGTTAGGGTGCCGCTGGGCGCGGGTTGGTGCACTTGGTCATGGGTTGACTTGGCGTGCAAACCTGGCGGACTCTGCTATCAATAACAGGCTGCCGGTCCATTCGCGGTGCTCGCTGCGGAACTAACGGCGAGAATATTTCTCTATGATGGCATCGGTTAGCCAGTGCGGGGCATTGTAAGGTGTACGCCGCCTGATTAGACTGCGCCGAAACCCGTACACACAGCCCTTTCAAGGACTTATATGATCAAGAAATGCTTGTTTCCAGCAGCCGGTTACGGCACTCGCTTCCTCCCAGCGACCAAAGCCATGCCTAAAGAAATGCTGCCGGTGGTAAACAAGCCACTGATCCAGTACGGCGTCGAAGAAGCACTGGACGCTGGCTTGACGGAAATCTCCATCGTCACCGGTCGTGGCAAGCGCGCCCTGGAAGACCATTTCGACATCAGCTACGAGCTGGAAAACCAGATCAAGGGCACCGACAAGGAAAAGTACCTGGTCGGCATTCGCAAGCTGCTCGACAATTGCTCGTTCTCCTACACCCGCCAGACCGAAATGAAAGGCCTGGGCCACGCTATCCTGACCGGCCGTCCGCTGATCGGCGACGAACCCTTCGCCGTGGTGCTGGCGGACGACCTGTGCGTCAACCTCGAAGGCGACGGCGTACTGACCCAGATGGTCAAGCTGTACAAGCAGTTCCGCTGCTCGATCGTGGCCATCCAGGAAGTCGACCCGCAAGAGACCAACAAGTACGGCGTGATCGCCGGCGAGATGATCCGCGACGACATCTACCGCGTGCACAGCATGGTGGAAAAACCAAAACCTGAAGATGCGCCATCGAACCTGGCCATCATCGGTCGCTACATCCTGACCCCGGACATCTTCGACCTGATCGAACAGACCGAGCCAGGCAAGGGCGGCGAAATCCAGATCACCGACGCCCTGATGAAGCAAGCGCAAAACGGCTGCGTCATGGCCTACAAGTTCAAGGGCAAGCGTTTCGACTGCGGCGGCGCCGAAGGTTATATCGACGCGACCAACTTCTGCTTCGAGAACTTCTACAAGACGGGCAAGGCTTACTGATAGCGCTTGAGCTGCTTGTATTGAAAGCGACCTTCACAAGCTGATGAAGGTTTGAACAGGCGCCCCGACTTGATCGGGGCGTTTGCTTTGTACGCGCTAAAAAAGCGCTTGGTTTCCAGTAGCCAGGTTTTACGGTCGACCAATCTTCCACGGCCGTACCCGATCTAAACTGTAGGAGCGAGCATGCTCGCGATGAGCCTGAGAGCACCGTGGGGTGACTGGTGCCCAGCGTCATCGTTGACGTTCATCGCGAGCCTGCTCGCTCCTACAGGGCCCGCCGCCATAAGAATCTCCACGAAGATCAAAAGCCAAATCAAAAGATCGCAGCCTTCGGCAGCTCCTACAGGTGCGCGTGTCCCCTGTAGGAACTGCCGAAGGCTGCGATCTTTTGATCTTCATTTCCATAGGTCGAACGCAGGCTTTGCACAACACTTGCTCAGCCGCCGTCCACAGGTATGCTGGTCACCTGCCGAGGAGATAGAAAATGGCCTACGATTTTGACCTTTATGTGATTGGCGCCGGTTCTGGCGGTGTGCGGGCGGCCCGGTTTGCGGCCGGCTTCGGCGCGACAGTGGCGGTGGCCGAGAGTCGCTACCTGGGCGGCACTTGCGTAAACGTCGGCTGCGTGCCGAAAAAGCTGCTGGTGTACGGCGCGCATTTCGCCGAGGACTTCGAGCAGGCTTCGGGTTTTGGCTGGAGCCTGGATGAGGCGCAGTTCGACTGGGCGACGCTGATCGCCAACAAGGATCGCGAGATCAATCGCCTCAACGGCATTTACCGCAACCTGCTGGTCAACAGTGGCGTGACGCTGCACGAAGGCCACGCCAAGATCGTCGACCCGCATACGGTCGAGATCAATGGCGAGCGCCACACGGCTAAGAACATTCTGATCGCTACCGGTGGCTGGCCGCAGATTCCCGAGATTCCGGGGCACGAGCACGCGATCAGTTCCAACCAGGCGTTCTTCCTCAAGGAACTGCCCAAGCGTGTGCTGGTGGTGGGCGGTGGTTACATTGCCGTCGAATTCGCCGGGATCTTCCACGGCCTGGGCGCGCAGACCACGTTGTTGTATCGCGGTGAGCTGTTCCTGCGGGGCTTTGACGGTTCCGTGCGCAAGCATCTGCAGGAAGAGCTGACCAAGCGCGGCATGGACCTGCAATTCAATGCCGACATCGAGCGTATCGACAAGCAAGCCGATGGCAGCTTGAAAGTGACGCTCAAGGATGGTCGTCAGTTGGAGGCCGATTGCGTGTTCTACGCCACCGGTCGACGTCCGATGCTGGACAATCTCGGGCTGGAAAATACCGCGGTGAAGCTCGATCAGAAAGGCTTCGTCGAGGTGGACGACCTGTACCAGACGTCCGAGCCTTCGATCCTGGCCCTGGGCGATGTGATCGGCCGGGTGCAGCTGACGCCGGTGGCGCTGGCTGAAGGCATGGCGGTGGCGCGGCGCTTGTTCAAGCCTGAGCAGTATCGCCCGGTGGATTACAAGATGATCCCGACGGCGGTGTTCAGCCTGCCCAATATCGGCACGGTCGGCCTCACCGAGGAAGAAGCGCGCGAGGCGGGCCACGAGGTACAGATCTTCGAAAGCCGCTTCCGGCCGATGAAGCTGACCCTGACCGAATGTCAGGAGCGCACGCTGATGAAACTGGTGGTGGATGCCCAGACCGACAAGGTGCTGGGCTGCCACATGGTGGGGCCGGAGGCTGGCGAAATTGTCCAGGGCCTGGCTATCGCCTTGAAGGCCGGCGCCACCAAGCGCCACTTCGACGAAACCATCGGTGTGCACCCGACGGCCGCCGAAGAGTTTGTCACCCTGCGTACACCGGTCGGCGCTTAATCGACCCTGGCGACGTCTGGCGCTGCTGCATTGGCAGCGGCCAGGCGTAGGCTTTTTTCGAGGTCGGCCCGGGCTTTCTGCAGTTCGATTTCCAGTGCCTTGTTAACCTGCGCTTGTTCCTCGACGCTCTGCTTGAGCGCCTGGCTTTCCAGCATGGCTACGCGCAGGCGTTCCTGGAGGAGGGTGCGCTCGCTGTCGACACGCGTGGCCTGATCGAGCAGTTGATCCTGGCGGGTGTTGCTTTGCTTGAGTTGCTCTTGCAGCAGGCTCAGCTCGCGCAGTGTGCCGCGATTCTCCGTCAGCAGGCGTTCGTTGTCGCGGTGCAACTGGGTGATTTCGTCCTGGCGTACCAAGGCGCTTTGTTGGGCTTGGCGCAACTCCATCTGCAGTTGCTGTACCTGGCCTTCGTGGCGGCTTTGCTCTTGCTCGCGCTGCTCGTTGATCGCGTTGCGGTAGTGCTCCAGGGCATCACGACTGTGCAGGTGTTTTTCTTCCAGCGAGCGAATCTGCTCGTCTTTGTCCTGCAGGCGCAGCTCAAAATCAGCCAGTGCCTGAGTCTGCCCGGCATTGCGCGTTTGTTCACCCTGAAGCAGGGTGCGCGTGCTTTGCAGTGCCTCGGATTCCTGGGTCAGTGCCAGGCTCTGCAGCTCGTAGTGTTGCTGCAGTTGCGTATTGGCTTGCTCGGCTTGCTGCAGTTGCGTTTCCAGCGCCTTGCGTTGTTGCTCGTACTGTTCGCGGGCCTGGTCAATGGGTTCCTGCGCCTGCTCTTTAAGGCGCTGCGCGAGGCGTGTTACCAGCGCCAGCAACTCTTCGTCGATCGGCTCGGAAGGGGCTTCGTCTGGCCCCGGGGTGCTATCATCGAGCTCCTTCATGTAGCGATGGATCGTGGTTTTCGAGCCGGTATTGCCCATTTCGATCCGTACGGCATCGATGCTGGGATTTTCGCCGCGGGCCAGGATCGCCAATCGCGCCGCTTGCACCACTTGTTTGTTCACGCCGCCACGGGCCATGAGATCTCCTGCTGTTTTGCTGTGTGGTACGTACCACGAAAAACGCATTCTAGCATTTGTCGGGGTAAATTCGGTTTTCTTCTATCAATGCAGTCGGCTAATAGCGAAAGCCAATCAGCGGCATGAGGTTTGCCAATGAGCCAACCGTCCGTCGAGTGGGTAAAGTTCTCTCCATCAACTTCTTAACCCCTGACGGAGAGTCAACGATGCCTATCATCAACAGCCAAGTTAAACCGTTCAAAGCTGACGCATTCAAAAATGGCGACTTCGTAAAAGTCTCGGACGCTGACCTTAAAGGCAAGTGGTCGGTGGTGTTCTTCTACCCGGCCGACTTCACCTTCGTTTGCCCGACCGAGCTGGAAGACCTCGCTGACAACTACGACGCGTTCCAGAAGCTGGGCGTCGAGATCTACAGTGTTTCCACCGACACCCATTTCGCCCACGCTGCTTGGCACAACACTTCGCCAGCCATCGGCAAGATCCAGTACACCATGATCGGCGACCCGACCCACGCCATCTCCCGCAACTTCGACGTACTGATCGAAGAAGCTGGCCTGGCTGACCGTGGCACCTTCGTGATCAACCCTGAAGGCCAGATCAAGATCGTTGAACTGAACGACGGCGGTGTTGGCCGTGACGCCAGCGAGTTGCTGCGCAAGATCAAGGCTGCCCAATACGTCGCCGCTCACCCAGGCCAGGTTTGCCCAGCCAAGTGGAAAGAAGGCGAGGCCACTCTGGCGCCGTCCCTGGACCTGGTTGGCAAGATCTAAGTCTGTGACGCGCTTCATCAGGGCGGACTTCCGCACCTTCTAAGCAAGCTGCACCGCCCAATAAAAACGCCCGGGCGTGATTCGCTCGGGCGTTTTTTTCGTCTCCGTCTCTTCACCAAACAGCATGGAAATCGCCCGTATGTTGGACGCCAATCTTAAAGCCCAGTTGAAATCGTACCTGGAACGGGTCACCCAGCCGATCGAGATCGTTGCCTCCCTCGACGACGGTGCGAAATCCCAGGAAATGCTCGCACTGCTGAAAGACGTTGCCAGTCTTTCCAGCCAGATTACCTTGCTCGATAACGGTGACGATGCACGCAAGCCATCGTTCTCGATCAACCGCCCCGGCGCGGATATCAGCCTGCGTTTCGCTGGCATCCCCATGGGCCATGAATTCACCTCCCTGGTGCTGGCCTTGCTGCAAGTCGGCGGCCACCCCTCCAAGGCCAGTGTCGAAGTGATCGAACAGATCCGCTCGCTCAAAGGCGAATTCAACTTCGAGACGTATTTCTCGCTGTCCTGCCAGAACTGCCCGGACGTGGTCCAGGCGTTGAACCTGATGGCGGTACTCAACCCCAATATTCGCCACGTCGCCATCGACGGCGCGCTCTTCCAGGCTGAAGTCGATGAGCGCCAGATCATGGCGGTACCGAGCATCTACCTCAACGGCGTGAACTTCGGCCAGGGCCGCATGGGCCTGGAAGAAATCCTCGGCAAAATCGACACCAGCGGCATCGAGCGCCAGGCCGAGAAGATCAGCGCCAAGGAAGCCTTTGACGTACTGGTGGTGGGCGGTGGCCCGGCCGGTGCTGCGGCGGCCATCTATGCCGCGCGCAAAGGCATTCGCACCGGTGTCGCTGCCGAACGTTTTGGTGGCCAGGTGCTGGATACCATGGCCATCGAAAACTTCATCTCCGTGCAGGAAACCGAAGGGCCAAAACTGGCGGTCGCGCTTGAAGAGCACGTCAAGCAGTACGACGTGGACATCATGAACCTGCAGCGCGCCGACAAATTGCTGCCGGGCAAAGACGGCGAGCTGCACGAAGTCCACTTCGCCAGCGGCGCGAAACTCAAAGCCAGGACGGTGATCGTGGCCACGGGTGCACGCTGGCGCGAAATGAACGTGCCCGGTGAGCAGGAATATCGCAACAAGGGCGTGGCGTACTGCCCGCACTGCGACGGCCCGTTGTTCAAAGGCAAGCGTGTGGCGGTGATTGGCGGCGGTAACTCAGGCGTCGAAGCGGCCATCGACCTGGCCGGTATCGTGGCCCATGTCACGCTGCTGGAGTTCGATGTGCAGCTGCGTGCCGATGCGGTATTGCAGCGCAAGTTGCACAGCCTGCCGAACGTGACGGTGATCACCCGTGCGCAAACCACTGAAGTGATGGGCGACGGGCAGAAGGTCAACGGCTTGCGCTATAAAGATCGCGAGAGCGACGAATTGCGCAGCGTGGAACTGGAAGGGATCTTTGTGCAGATCGGTCTGTTGCCCAATACCGATTGGCTCAAGGGCACCATTGAGTTGTCGCCGCGTGGCGAGATCATCGTCGATGCCCGTGGCGAGACATCGATACCGGGTGTGTTCGCGGCAGGCGATGTGACCACGGTGCCCTACAAGCAGATCGTGATCGCGGTGGGCGAGGGCGCCAAGGCTTCCCTTAGCGCATTCGACCACTTGATTCGCACCTCGGCCCCGGCGTAAACCGGAAGGGGTTGGTGCTTGATCGTTCCCACGCTCTGCGTGGGAATGCAGCCCGGGACGCTCCGCGTCCCACGAGCGTGACGCAGAGCGTCACAGGAGGCGTTACCACGCGGAGCGTGGGAACGATCAAACCGCCCAATTATAGCGGGGCTGGCTGGATGATTTCGACCCAATACCCATCCGGGTCCTTGATGAACGCCAGGCTCTTCATGCGGCCATCGTTCAGGCGCTTCTGGAAATCGCAGCCCAGCGCTTCGAAGCGTTCGCACGCAGCCACGATGTCCGGCACCGAGATGCAGATGTGGCCGAATCCGCGCGGGTCGGTATTGCCGTTGTGATAGGCGAAGTCCGCATCGTTCTCGGTGCCGTGGTTATGGGTCAGTTCCAGAATGCCCGGGATCGACTTCATCCATTGCGTGCGCTCGGCGGCATCGGCCGGAATCTGACGCTTGTCGACCAGGGCGAGGAAGTACAGGCTGAATTCAGCTTCTGGAAAATCGCGTTTCTCCACCAGCGAGAAGCCGAGAACGCGCGTGTAGAAGTCCAGGGACTTGGTGATGTCCTTGACCCGCAACATGGTGTGGTTGAAGACAAATTTCTGGGTGGCGGTGTCAGGCTGTGCGGTCACGCCGGGGAAGGTGTTCAGATCTTGCAGGCTCATGGGCCCTCCGGAAATTAAATGGGGCTGCCGACAATGATACGCATGGGTTGCGACATCACCAAACCCAAAGCGTCTGCTATTGCCTGACCGCCGGCCGAAGATCAAACTTCAGGGCTAACTGGCTGGGTGTTGATGGTAATGATTCGATTGTGCAGGTCGTTGATTATCCTGAGTGGTGTGCTTTCTGTGTTGGCCCGGGCTCACGCCGATGAGCCCGTCGTGGCGTGGCCGCCGGGCTGGCAGGTCGAAGCCGTTGCCCAAGGCGAAGCCGGCTCCGGTGTCAGTCGCCAGCGCGCGGTCAAGAACGACGCGCAAGGCATGCCGTTGATGGTGATGGAATTGACCGTGAGCCGGGTGCAACCCGATCACCAGGTGAACCTGGAAGCTGTGTTGCTGGAGATGCGCAAATCAGTGCAGAAAGACTTTTTCCAGGGTGGCTATCAAAGTGTTTGCAACCGGATTCACTCGGCCACCTTGAGTCGCTTGCCGGCGCTGGAAACCACTTGCACCATCACGCAAAACGGTCGGCATGTACTGTCTCAAACACTGGTTGCCGCGGTGGATGCCGATAAGGCCTACGTATTTTCCTACGCCGGGCAGGCCGAAGCTTATAAGGCCAGTCAGAATGAAATAGAGGCGGCTCGTAACGGCTTGAAACTTTAGCTGAAGGCTTCAATAGGCACCGATTTCATGTCTGTGCCGACGCCGTTAGATAGCCAAAAGGATTAAGCACAAAGTTGCCGGGAAAGTACCGGTCAGCCTTGCCTTTAGATGCCTTCAATGAAAAAAAGCCCTGCAGGTGCAGGGCTTTGTTTTTTCAGTGCGAGGGTTTAGCCGCGCAGCCAGGAATCAACGGTGGCGGCACCGTATTGTTCCTTCCAGGCCTTCAGTCCACGGTGGTTGCCGCCCTTGGTTTCAATCAGCTCGCCGGTATGCGGGTTCTGATAAACCTTGACCACGCGGGCGCGGCGGGTCTTTGGAGCGGCCTGTTGCAGACCGGATTTTGCCGGGTTCGGGTCGAGGATGGCGATGATGTCGCGCAGGCTCTTGCCGTAGGTTTTCATCAGCCCCTGGAGCTTTTCTTCGAATTCGATTTCTTTCTTGAGCCCGGCATCGTTCTTCAGGGATTCAAGCTGCTTGAGCTGCTCTTGAAGGGCCTTTTCAGCTGCACGAAATTCAGCGAGTCTGGACAATATCTTTACTCCAATAGTGTGTTTGGCTGATACCAACCGCAAACAAAGCTATAAGCCAAGAGCCTTGAAGCGACTCGGGGATTAGATGCCTCACCTGCCAATCTGATGCAGGCATGAAAAATTGTAGTAGTTAATGGGGCAAGAGTAAATCATGACTTTTTGTTCATGTAACAAGAGTTGTACTTGATTCAAATGGAGGAGTGCAGTGTGTCGTTGAATCGCTGCTAAAGGCCACTAGTTAATCATCACTTAATGCATTAATGAAATCGGCGGCGGGTATCGGCCGACCAAACAGATAACCTTGCAGGTAGTTCACGTTGTGGGCCGTCAGGTAGTCACTTTGCTCCTGGGTTTCCACACCTTCGGCAACCATTGCCAGGTCAAGCTTGGCCGCCAGCTCGATGATGCTTTCCAGAATGTGGCTGGAGAGGGTATCGATGCCGATCATGGCGACGAAGCTCTGGTCGATTTTCAGGAAATCCACGTTGAACTGGCGCAGGTAACCGAGGCTCGAGTGGCCGGTGCCGAAGTCGTCGATGGCGATCATTACGCCAAGCTCATGCAGTTGCTCGAACAATTGATGGGTAATGGCCGAGGGCTCGATCAGTTTGCGCTCGGTCAACTCCAGCACCAGGTGTATGGAGCCCGGGGCAAAGGCGGCGAGGAATTGCCGGCAATCCTCGACCAGCGCAAGATCCTGGCAATGATTGGCGGTGATATTGATGCCCACATGGAACGGCTCATCGAACGATGCCGACTTCCGTGCCAACAGCCTGGCTGTTTGTTGCATGATCGAGCGCGTCATCGGCACGATCAGCCCGCTGTGTTCGGCAAACGGAATGAACAGATCGGCGCTGACCAAACCTTCCTTGGGATGGTTCCAGCGCATCAGTACCTCGACTCCCGTGCATTTTTTGCTCAGCGCATGCACCACTGGCTGGAAGTACGGAACGAACTCCGCCGCGTCCAGTGCGCGCTGCATCTCAAGGGTTGGCGACGAGGAACGCTTCTGTATGACGTGCCCGATAAAACCGGCAATCACGCCGAAGAACAGCAACAAACTGAACAGTGGCGGATATTCACTGCTCATGTAGCGCCACACTTCGCCTTCGGGGAAACTGGCCGTTACGCTGAAGGGATAACGCGAAGATGCCAGCGTGTTTTGTGCGACGGGGAACTCGGGTGGATCGCCTTCGTGAAAACTGCCGTCGGCGGACAACCAGTGCGGCCCGACTTGCAACAACAACAGTGTCTGGCGCCCGATCAGGCGCAGGATATTACTCAGGTGGTAACCGTCCAGCGTGCTCATGGCGCCCCGTTTACCGTCGCTGAGTCGATAGACCAAAAACGCGGTGTCGGGCGTCACCGGGTTGCCCTTAATCAGCAACAACTGGCCGTTGGCATAATCTCCGGAAGCCATTTTTTCGTGATAGTCACCGAACAGGGAACTGCAATAGAGAGTGTCGTCCCATAGCAGGTTGGTCGAGCGCACGAATGGACGGCGTGTCACCTGCTCGCGCAACGCGAGGTTGACGTCAATGCAGCTTTGGCCAGCCAACGGCAGCAACTCGCGCGCCGCCTGGGCGGTGTTGTCGAGCATCAGTTCGAATTGGCGAGTCGCTTCTTCGGCGGTTTGTTGGCTGCTGAGCCTGAGTACGCGTTCGGCCTGCATGTAAAGAATGACGAAACCCAGCAGGATCGGCAGCAGTCCACTCAACAAGGTTACAGCGAGCCTGATGCCTCTCGGGTGGGCGTTGGTTTTCAGTGGCATTCGCGAAACCTGTATCGCTGAAGTGGGGCTCTCAACGCCTGGCGGGAAGTGATGCTTCCCATCAAGCGTTCAAGCAAGAGGCAGGATAGTTGGCCCTTGGCACTTGTGCCGAGGGATGATTCCAATGGGGATTTTCTTGTGTAACAAAGCCCTTGCGCGCCATGGGGAAAAGGGGATTTGATACAGAAGGCGGACAAATTGAGTTACGCTGTGTAGAATTAGGTTACGCATACAATAATAATCGTCTTCTGGCAGCAGAAGCCTCGCCCTCAGAGCCTTGGGTCGACAATGAAGATATTCGGGTTTCAATTGATCTACGGTGATTTCCTCGCCCGCAGCGTGCGGGGCATCTCCTGTGCGCCACCCACCGCTCTCAGCATTGCTAGCAACTAACGCTTGTTAATTTCAGCGGTTAATTCCTAAAGCATGATGAGGCGCCAACCATGGCAGATTTATACGAAAACCCAATGGGCCTGATGGGCTTCGAGTTCATCGAACTTGCATCGCCGACCCCCAATACCCTGGAGCCGATCTTCGAGATCATGGGCTTCACCAAGGTCGCGACCCATCGTTCCAAGGACGTGCACCTGTATCGCCAGGGCGCGATCAACCTGATCCTCAACAACGAACCCCACAGCGTCGCCTCGTACTTTGCCGCCGAGCACGGTCCATCGGTGTGCGGCATGGCGTTCCGTGTCAAGGATTCGCAAAAGGCCTACAAGCGTGCCCTGGAACTCGGCGCCCAGCCGATCCACATCGAGACTGGCCCGATGGAGCTGAACCTGCCGGCGATCAAGGGCATCGGCGGTGCGCCGCTGTACCTGATCGACCGTTTCGGTGAAGGCAGCTCGATCTACGACATCGACTTCGTGTTCATCGACGGCGTTGACCGTCACCCGGTCGGGGCTGGCCTGAAGATCATCGATCACCTGACCCACAACGTGTACCGCGGTCGCATGGCCTACTGGGCGAACTTCTACGAGAAACTGTTCAACTTCCGTGAAATCCGTTACTTCGACATCAAGGGCGAATACACCGGCCTGACCTCCAAGGCCATGACCGCGCCAGACGGCATGATCCGCATCCCGCTGAACGAAGAATCGTCCAAGGGCGCCGGGCAGATCGAAGAATTCCTGATGCAGTTCAACGGCGAGGGCATCCAGCACGTGGCCTTCCTCAGCGATGACCTGATCAAGACCTGGGATCACCTGAAAAGTATCGGCATGCGCTTCATGACCGCGCCGCCGGACACCTACTACGAAATGCTCGAAGGCCGTCTGCCCAACCACGGGGAGCCGGTAGGCGAGTTGCAGGCGCGCGGCATCCTGCTGGACGGTTCGTCCGAGTCGGGCGACAAGCGCCTGCTGCTGCAGATCTTCTCGGAAACCCTGATGGGGCCGGTGTTCTTCGAATTCATCCAGCGCAAGGGTGATGACGGCTTCGGTGAAGGCAACTTCAAGGCGCTGTTCGAATCGATCGAGCGCGACCAGGTACGTCGTGGTGTGTTGTCCACTGACTGATTGGTTGTAAAGATCAAAAGATCGCAGCCTGCGGCAGCTCCTACACGGTCCACCTGTAGGAGCTGCCGCAGGCTGCGATCTTTTACTTTCAAGGGCGGCGATGGCGCATCAGGTGCTTGAACCCTTCAAACACCAGCACCAGTACCGCCATCCAGATCGGAATATAGGTCAGCCATTCACCGGGCTTGATGCTTTCCCCCAGCATCAACGCCACGCCCAGCAACAGCACCGGCTCGACGTAGCTCAACAACCCGAACAGGCTGAACGGCAGCAAGCGACTGGCGATGATGTAGACCACCAGCGCCGACGCGCTGATCAAGCCCAGCAGGGGAATCAGCCAAGACAATGCCGGGTGTTGATCGAAGACCCCAAAGCCCTGCTCACCACTGCTCACGAACCAGAATGCGATCGGCAGCATCAGGGTCATGTCGACCCACAGTCCGCCGAGGTTGTCAGTCTTCAGCCATTTGCGCACCACGAAATACAGCGGATAACCCACGACCACTACCAGTGTGGCCCAGGAGAAGCCGCCGACCTGATACAGCTCATTGACCACACCCAGGCTTGCAAAGAACACCGCGATCTTTTGCAGGTACGACAGGCGTTCACCGTAGGCGATGCGCCCTGTCAGCACCATGGCCAGCGGCAACAGGAAGTAGCCCAGCGACACATCGAGGCTGTAGCCATTGAGCGGTGCCCACATGAACAGCCAAAGCTGGACGCCCAGCAACGCCGCCGAGACGAACAGGATGCCGATCAACCTGGGTTGGGCGCAGAACCGACGCAGCAGGTCGGCCACGCGCCGCCATTCGCCCGACCCCAGCATGAACAGGGTCATGCACGGCACGGTCAACAGCATGCGCCAGCCGAAAATCTCCACACCGCTCAACGGCTTGAGCAGTGAAGTGTAGTAATACATGACGGCAAACAGCACCGAGGCTGAAACCGATAAAGCGATACCTTTTGACAAGCTGTCCTCGCGAGGTTGAACGTGAAACGGGGTGCGGAGAATACGTGGTTTTTGTGCTGAATATTGGCCGGATGATCAATATTTACAACATCCCTGTAGGAGCGAGCCTGCTCGCGAAAAACCCGAGGGCGCTGCGGGGCGTCTGGTTTAAC
The DNA here is from genome assembly GCF_000408945.1 of Pseudomonas sp. G5(2012). Classification (NCBI taxonomy): domain Bacteria; kingdom Pseudomonadati; phylum Pseudomonadota; class Gammaproteobacteria; order Pseudomonadales; family Pseudomonadaceae; genus Pseudomonas; species Pseudomonas sp. G5(2012). Next base: position 118,183 of record NZ_APIO01000033.1, on the reverse strand, counting down.
GCGCTATCGTTCACGACCATCGCGAGCAGGCTCGCTCCTACAGTGGTTTTGTATGTTCAGTTGGTACGCGGTCTGCGGCCGGACACGAAATGACTCACATCATTGAACCCCGGCGTCGAAGCATGCCCAGGTGTCACCAGCGCATCGATGAAGGCCTCATCCTCAGCCGTGATCTTCACCGCCTGCGCCTTGGTGTAGGCATCCCACTGTTCTACCGTGCGCGGGCCGACGATGGCCGAGGTCACGGCGCTGTTGTTCAGCACCCAGGCGATGGCGAACTCGACGATCCCCACGCCGCGATCCTGGGTGTATTGCTGGATCTGCTGGGCGATGCGCAAGGACTCGACACGCCATTCGGTTTCCAGGATGCGTTTGTCGGCACGTCCTGCACGACTGTTCGCGTCCGGCTTGACGTCCGGCGCATATTTGCCGCTGAGCACGCCGCGGGCCAACGGACTGTAGGGCACCACACCCAGGCCGTAATTCTGCGCGGCAGTGATCTGCTCGGTTTCGGCCTGGCGGTTGACGATGTTGTACAGTGGCTGGCTGATCACCGGCCGGTCGACACCGAGCTTGTCGGCCACGCGAATCACCTCGGCGATACGCCAGCCCCGGTAATTCGACAGGCCCCAATAGCGAATCTTGCCTTGGCGAATCAGGTCGCCAATGGCCGACACCGTGACCTCCAGCGGCGTGTTGTGGTCTTCGCGGTGCAGGTAATAGATATCGAGATAGTCAGTGCCCAGGCGCGTCAGGCTGGCGTCGATGCCGTTGAAGATGTGCTTGCGGCTCAGGCCGCTGCGGTTCGGCACACCGTCCACCGGGCCGAAACCGACCTTGGTCGCCAGTACCCATTCGTGACGGTTACCGGCAATCGCCTCGCCGACGATTTCTTCAGAACGGCCATTGGTGTAGACGTCGGCGGTATCGATGAAATTGATGCCCTGGTCCCAGGCCTTGTCGATGATCCGCAGGGAATCTTCGGTATTGGTCTGCTCACCAAACATCATGGTGCCCAGGGTCAGGGTCGACACCTGCAGGCCCGAATGACCCAGCGTGCGGTAGCTCATGAGGAAATCCTTTTGCCGGTGGGAAAGGCTCAATCAAATACCACAATGGCATAGCGGGGCAAAAGCCCTGTGACAGGCAAGGTCTCTTTATCATGATTTCTGGCGATGCAAAGGGTAACGTTGATCAACCTGTGAGTCTCGACCACCCCGTTTCAAGGAACCCCGTTATGTTCGAACTCGATCACGACCTGGCCCAGGACATCGTCGACCGGGCAATGGCCATCCTGCCGTACAACGTCAACGTCATGGACAGCCAGGGCCTGATCCTCGGCAGTGGCGAGCCGGAGCGGGTCAACACCCGGCATGAAGGCGCGCAACTGGTGTTGGCCAACGGCCGTGTGGTTGAGATCGACGCACAGACCGCGATCCACCTCAAGGGCGTGCAGCCGGGCATCAACCTGCCGCTGATGCTCGACCAGCGCTTGATCGGCGTGCTGGGCATCACCGGCGATCCCGAACAATTGCGTACCTACGCGGAACTGGTGCGCATGACCGCCGAGATGCTGGTGGGCCAGCGCAACCAACAGGCCGAGAAGCAGTGGCGGAGCCAGCGTTGCGATGACCTGCTGGCGTTGCTGCTGAGTGACGGCGGCAACTCGCCGCGCTTGATCGACGAAGCGCAACAGCTTGGGCTTAAACCGCAATTGACGCGGGTGCCTTACCTGTTCGAACTGGGCATGGAGCAGGGGGCGGGGCACTCCGTCGAAGCGCTCAGCGCCTGGCTGACCAGTCGTTACCCGGACAGTTGGTGCGTGAGTTCGGCCAAGTCTTCGTTGCTGTGGTGCCGACCGACGAACCAGGCCGTCGACAACGAGCGGCTGCTGGAAAAACTCGACGGCCAGGGCTGGAACATCCTGCGCATTGCCGTGGGTGGGCAGGCGGATGGGCTGACAGGATTGCGCCGCGGCTATCGTAGGGTCGGCGACTTGCTGGCCTATGGGCGCGAGGTGTTGCCCCAATCCCGTTTGCTGACGCTTACCCGCTATCGGCTGCCGGTATTGCTGTGGCGCCATCGCAACGAAGATGCACTGGACGAACTGCTTGAGCCGTTGCGTAAAGTCGTTGCCAGGGACAACAACGGCCAGTTACTGGCGACCTTGCGCAGTTGGTGCGAACACGATGGCCAGAGCCAGGCCTGCGCCGATGCGCTGGGCATCCACCGCAACAGCCTGCGCTACCGGATGGAGCGCATTGCAGAACTCAGTGGCGTTGATCCGTTACGCCTGGACGGCATGCTCGCCCTCTATCTCGGCGTACAGCTGCTCTCCGAAACCGACCCAACTCCCTGACCAAAACCCGCCCCCCCTGTAGGAGCTGCCGCAGGCTGCGATCTTTTGACTTTGCTTTTCAAGGTCAAGATCAAAAGATCGCAGCCTGCGGCAGCTCCTACATGGAAAGCATAAGATTTGTGGGAATGAACAATAATCCTCGATGCCCGTTGTGCAGCGGCCTGGCGTTATTGTTCATGCCGGCTGGCAGCATGGATAGCATTGGAACTGGAGAATCCCCATGAAAATTGTCATCGCCCCCGACTCGTTCAAGGACAGCCTCAGCGCTCAAGGCGTGGCCGACGCCATTGCCCTCGGTCTGGCAGAGGTGTGGCCCGATGCGCAATTGATCAAATGCCCGATGGCCGACGGCGGGGAAGGGACGGTCGAGTCGGTGCTTGCCGCGTGTGCTGGCGAGCTGCGTCGCACCACGGTTCGCGGGCCGCTCGGCGTAGCCGTCGACGCTGCCTGGGGCTGGTTGCCCCACACCCACACGGCGATCATCGAAATGGCCGAAGCCAGTGGTTTGCAGCTGGTTCCGGTCGACCGCCGCGATGCCTGCATCAGCAGCACTTTCGGCACCGGTGAATTGATTCGCGCTGCCCTCGATGCCGGGGCGCAACGTATCATTCTGGCCATCGGCGGCAGTGCGACCAATGACGCCGGTGCAGGGGCAATGCAAGCCTTGGGCGTGAAGTTGCTCGATGCACAGGGGCAAATCCTCGCACCGGGCGGCTTGGCACTGTCACAGTTGGCCCGCATCGATATGAGTGGCATCGACCCACGCCTGGCCGAGGTGCGCTTCGACATCGCCGCCGACGTGAACAATCCATTGTGCGGTGCTCACGGCGCGTCGGCCATTTTCGGCCCGCAAAAAGGCGCAACGCCTGCGCAGGTCGAACAACTGGATCTTGCCCTCGGGCACTTTGCCGACCACTGCGCAAAAGCCTTGAGCAAAGACGTGCGCGACGAACCGGGCAGCGGCGCAGCAGGCGGCCTGGGGTTTGCCGCCAAGGCGTTCCTGGGGGCGCAGTTCAAGGCCGGGGTGGAAGTGGTCGCCGAGCTGGTGGGGCTGGCCGATGCGGTTGCCGGTGCTGATCTGGTGATCACCGGCGAAGGCCGCTTCGATGCACAGACATTGCGCGGCAAAACACCCTTTGGCGTGGCGCGTATTGCTCGTGAATGCGGTGTTCCGGTCATCGTCATTGCCGGTACGTTGGGCGAGGGCTATCAAGCCTTGTATGCCCATGGTATCGACGCCGCGTTTGCCCTGACGAGCGGGCCGATGACATTGGCGCAAGCCTGCAGCGAAGCACCGCGTCTATTGCGTGAACGAGCGGGTGACGTAGCGCGGGTCTGGCGGATGGCCGCTCGTGCGGCCTGACGCGCCTGGGGGAGTCAGTTTTATTGTCAGGACGATCACCAGGGCACAGGGCATTTTCAGCCTTGGCGACCACTGAGCATGTGAAATCGGTAAAGGAGGAGAGAACCATTTCGATGCCCGTCAGTACGATCGGATGATCGTCGGCAATGATGATTCGCAGCCCTTTGTTCGGTCGGTGCCCATGGGACACTGGCGCATCGTCACAGGCACTGGCGTGGTAGAGGTCAAACGGTCGGGATCGAGGTATGGGGTCCCGGCTCATGAATTGTCTCAACAGGGGTCAATGAGAAGCCGACCGCTGAAGAGACAGGGGGTCAAGGTGACTGGATCAGACCTTGTTGCAGTGCCATCACCATGGCGATCCAGCGCGATCTCACGCCGAATTTCCGGCGAATATTGCAAAAGTGATAATTCACACCTGCTTCAGTGCATTGAACGATTTGCGCGATTTCCCAGGACGATTTGCCCAGAGCTGTCCACTTCAAGCACTCCTGTTCCCGAGCCGTCAGCTTGATCGCTTTCGGTTGAGGGCTCTCCTGTGATTGGAAATTGGCCTGTGTGGGCGTTGATCGAACTGATCCGATATTGGCACGGTACATAGTTGAATCTCCCATTCATCATCTTTGACGGCGTGGGCGCGGCGGAATCTTCCTACATCTTGATGGCATGGTTCGCGCGGCCGTCCTTCAGGCACCTGATTCAGGGCTGGAGGCTCGACTTCCTTATAGCGCGAATCACTCCACTTGGAACCTGTCACAAATTACAGGTGCTGGACCTTAATCCGACTGCGCCGAGTTGGCTGTCAGTAAAAGAACCCAGCCATGTAGGAGGATTTGCTGAATTTCTGTTGCCTAACCCGTTCGTCGATTTCATCGAGGTAGTGGCGCGTGGCGCGATTTGAGATAGGGTTGACTCAGGAACTCGCGCGATTGGAGAACTACATGCGCTATTCAGGCTTGACCCAACGCATCGCCGGAGATGGCGCTGCGGCCTGGCAGATTCACGACCGCGCACTGCAAATGCGCGAACAAGGCGTCGACGTACTGCTGCTATCGGTCGGCGACCCGGATTTCGATACACCCAGCCCCATCGTCCAGGCCGCCATCAACAGTTTGCTGGCGGGCGACACTCATTACTCGCAGGTGCGCGGAAGTCGGGGTTTGCGCGACAGCATTGCCCGCCGTCATCGGCGTCGAAGTGGTCAAGTGGTGGATGCCGATCACGTGATCGTGATGCCCGGTGCGCAATGTGCGGTTTATTCGGTCGCGCAATGCCTGCTCGATCCGGGGGACGAAGTGATCGTTGCCGAGCCGATGTACGTAACGTATGAAGGCGTATTCGGCGCGTGCGGGGCCACTGTGGTGCCGGTGGCGGTGCGTCCGGAGAACGGCTTTCGGGTCGATCCGGCGGATGTGGCGGCCCGCATCACACCCAAGACCCGCGCGCTGTTGCTCAACAGTCCGAACAACCCCTCCGGCGCCAGTTTGTCGCTGATGATCTGGCAGGAGCTGGCCTTGCTGTGTGTGCGTCACGATCTTTGGTTGATCAGCGATGAGGTCTACGGCGATCTGCTGTACGAGGGCGAACACATCAGCCCGGCCAGCTTGCCGGGCATGGCCGAGCGCACCGCGACCATCGACAGTCTGTCCAAATCCCACGCCATGAGCGGTTGGCGAGTGGGTTGGGTGATCGGACCGAAAACCTTGAACGACCACCTGGAACATCTCTCGTTGAGCATGCTGTTTGGCATTCCGGAGTTCGTTCAGAAGGCGGCGCAACTGGCGCTGGATGAAGACCTGCCGGAGGTGGCGCTGATGCGTGAAGAATATCGCCAGCGCCGCGACCTGGTGTGTACGCGCCTGAACCAATGCCCGGGTATCAGGGCCATTCGCCCGGATGGTGGGATGTTCGTGATGGCCGACGTGCGCCAGACCGGGTTGTCCGCCCAGCATTTCGCCGAGCGGCTGCTGGAGGGGTATGGCGTGTCGGTACTGGCAGGTGAGGCGTTCGGGCCGAGTGCGGCGGGGCATATCCGCATTGGGCTGGTGGTGGACCGGCGCAAACTGGCGGATGCCTGTCAGCGAATTGGGCAGTGCGCCATGGACCTTCTGGAGGCGCGGCGGGCCTGACAGTTTTTTGTTGTTCGGACCGGCCCCTTCGCGGGCAAGCCCGCACCCACAGGGTCTGATGTGGACACGGATTTTGTGATCACCACCGACACTGTGGGAGCGGGCTTGCCTGAGAAGACGGCCTGACGGACAACTAATTCCTCAAGCCTTCCACGCCCGCACATTCACCAGATTAGCCGGCCGTTCACCCGCCAACGCCGCCAACAGATTTTCCACCGCACACCGCGCCATTGCCTCCCGTGTCTCATGGGTCGCCGAGCCCATGTGTGGCGTTGCCACCACGTTGTCCATCTGCAACAGCGGCGAGTCCAGGTCCAGCGGCTCACGCTCGAACACATCCAGCCCCGCTGCGCGAATCTGCCCCGCACGCAGTGCCTCGGTCAACGCCGCTTCATCCACCACTTTGCCTCGGGAGATATTGATGAAGATGCTTTGCGGGCGCATCAGGGCAAATTCTTCGGTGCCGATCAGCCGCTCGGTTTGCGCGGTCAACGGCAAGGTCAGGCAGATGAAATCCGCCTGCTGCAACAGCTCGCCCAGGCTGCGGTACTGCGCATTGAAACGCTGCTCGACTGCAGGTTTTGGCGAATGGCTGTGGTAGATGACCGGCATGCCGAAACCGAAGTGTCCGCGCTGGGCCAGTGCCTCGCCGATACGGCCCATGCCAATGATGCCCAGGGTTTTGCCATGCACGTCGCTGCCGAAATGTGCGGGGCCGAGGTTACGCTGCCAACGGCCTTCGCGAACCATATTGGCCAGTTCCACCACGCGTCGAGCGGTGGCTAGAATCAACGCAAAACCGGTATCGGCGGTGGTTTCGGTGAGCACGTCCGGTGTATTGCTGAGCAGGATGCGGCGCTCGGTCAGGTAGTCGATGTCGTAGTTGTCGACGCCCACCGAGACGCTGGCGATGGCTTCAAGGTCGGGCGCCAGGTCGAGCAGTTCGGCATCCAGCTTCAGACTGGCACCGAGCAGGCCGTGAGCGCGGGGCAGGGCATCGCGCAATCGGGCCAGGCCATCGGCGTCGAGGTTTTCGATCAGCGTCACTTCGGCCTGCTCGTGCAAGCGAGCCATCAGCAGCGGCGAGAGTTTCTTGTACAGAACAACCTGCTTTTTCATTGTCGTCATCCAATTCAGGAATGTGCAGCGGTGCGGGTTAATGCGACCGTGGGCCGTTCCCGGTCACTGGCGCCGGGCTTGAGGCAAATCGTCAGCACCACCGAGAGCATCAGCGCGCCGCTCATCAATAGGTAGGACGCGCCGGGCGAGCCGGTGGAGCTGTTCAGGTAACCGACCAGGTAGGAGCCGCCAAACGAACCGAGGGCGCCCATGCTGTTGATCAGCGCCATCGCGCCGCCGGCGACGTTGGCTGGGAGGATCTCCGGGATGATCGCGAAGAACGGTCCGTAAGGTGCGTACATGCAGGCACCGGCAATCACCAGCAACGTGTAGGACCACCAGAAATGTTCGGCGCCCAAGGCGTAGGAGCCATAGAAAGCGAATGAGGCGATCAGCAGCGGCGGCCAGACGAAGCGCTTGCGTTTTTGCAGTTTGTCCGAGCCCCAGGACACCAGCAGCATGCCGATCACCGCCGCCAGGTAAGGCAACGCCGACAGCCAGCCGGCTTGCACCATGTCCATCTGTGCACCGGCCTTGAGGATTGAAGGCAGCCACAGCACGAAGCCGTAGACGCCGATGCTCCAGCAGAAAAACTGCAGGGCCAGGAGGATGACTTTCGGCGAGCGGAAGGCTTCGGCGTAGTTCTTCACTGCCTTGATGCCGACTTGCTCGGCGGCCAGGGCGCTTTCCAGGTCCTGCTTTTCCTGGTCGTTGAGCCACTTGGCCTGGGACGGACGATCATCGGCCAGACGCCACCAGATGAAGGCCCAGAACACTGCTGGCAGACCTTCGACGATGAACATCCAGCGCCAGCTGTAATGCTGCACCAGATAACCCGAGACCACCGACATCCACAGCATGGTCACCGGGTTGCCGAGGATCAGGAAAGTGTTGGCCCGCGAGCGTTCGGCGCGGGTGAACCAATGGCACAGATAGATCAGCATGGCCGGCATCACTGCGGCCTCGACCACCCCAAGCATGAAGCGGATGACGATCAGCCAGTAGGCGTTGGAGACGATACCGGTCAAGGTTGCCAGACTGCCCCAGAGGATAAGGCTGACGAAAATCAGCTTCTTCACGCTGTGTTTCTGCGCATAGATCGCCCCCGGCACCTGGAAGAAAAAGTAGCCGAGGAAGAACAGCGCGCCGAGCATCGACGACAGGCCCGGAGTGATCATCAGGTCGGCCGCCATGCCCGAGGCGGCGGCGAAGCCGTAGTTGGCGCGGTCCAGATACGCCAGGCTGTAGGTGATAAAGACGATGGGCATGATGTACCACCAGCGGCGGGTGGCGAGGGTTGCGGTTTTCATGGGTGGTGCTCCTGAGCTTGTTGTTTTTGTCGCAGCAGGTAACGGTGATCGTTCCCACGGTCCGCGTGGGAATGCCTCTAGGGACGCTCCGCGTCCCCTGTGACGCAGAGCGTCACGGGCTGCATTCCCACGCAGGAGCGTAGGAACGAGCGGCGAAAGGGGGAGGCAGTTCGGCTCGGGTTGGTAACCCCTCCATATCCCCCCGGCTCTGCACCGCGCGGCTGCCAATCCAGTTGGCCCGCTGCACGGCGTCGGCAAAGCTGTGGTTCTCGAGCAGAGCACTGATCATGCCCACGGCAAATCCATCACCGGCACCCACCGTATCGATCACTGTTTGCACCGGCACGCCAGCGACAAACCCCTGATCCTGTTGAGTGCGGTAGTAAGCGCCATGCGGGCCGAGTTTGATCGCCACCGCCTCGGCGCCCTGATCGAGGTAGAACGCGGCGATGTCGGCCGGATCGTCAAAACCGGTGAGCAAGCGCCCCTCGCTGAGCCCCGGCAACACCCAATGGGCAAGCGCGGCGAGGCGGTTGATCTCGCTGATCATCTGTTGCTCGCTGGCCCACAGGCTGGGGCGCAGGTTCGGATCGAACGATACGCTGCGGCCGGCCTCGCGCATGCGCGTCATCAATTCGAACGACATTTGCCGGGCGTTTTCCGACAGCGCTGGCGGGATGCCAGTGGCGTGCAGGTGTCGGGCATTGAGCAATTGGGGCACGATCGAGTGTGGTGACAGGTGACTGGCCGCCGAACCGCGGCGGAAATACTCGACGGCGGGGTCGCTGCCATCCTCGGTGCGCGACTTGAGCTGGAAACCGGTGGGGTGAGCGGTGTCGATGTCGACATGGCGGCAGTCCACGCCTTCCTTCTCCAGTGTATCGATCACGAAGCGGCCCAGTGAATCGGCACCGACCCGGCTCAGCCATGCGACCTTGAAGCCCAGGCGCGACAGGCCGATGGCGACGTTGCTGTCCGCGCCGGCGATGCGTTTGTGGAACTGGCCGACGCTGGCCAGATCACCGGCCTGCTCGGCGACGAACATCGCCATGGTTTCGCCGAACGACAGGATATCGATCTCAGACATGTGCATTCTCCCGCTGCGGCTGGCCCAGATGGGCGAGAGCGGCGACGTGTTCGCGGGTCAACTGCACCAGGTCATCGCCTTGCAACGGGTATTCCGCCGCGCGCATGACACCTTGGGCCATGTGCCGCAGCAGGTGTTCCCACTGTTGCAGGTCGCTGGCGGCGGGCGGTATGGCGACCAGCTTGCCGTCGGTGCGACGGGTCACCGCTTTGCAGTGCACATAGTCCACATGGCGCCCGAGCAATCGCGCAGCGCTCGCTGGCGACTGGTCCTGCCAGTGCCAATTGCCGATATCGAAGGTCATCCTGATTGGCAGGCTGTGCTGCTCGACTTGCGCGAAAAAGCGCTGGAAGGGCTCGATGCGACCGCCGTGCAGGGTCTGGTCGTTTTCCACCAGCAACTGCACGGCATTCTCGCGCAGTAGCCGGGCGAGGGTTTGCAGATCGCTGTTGTCGGTGAAATAGCCCAGCGACACTTTTAGCCATTTGGCGCCAAAAGCCTGGGCCCGTTGCAGGGCGGCAATCAGTTCAGGGTTGGGTTTGGATTGACCCGCCAGCCACAGCTCAATCGGCGAGGAATACACGCTCTCCAGACCCTCGGCTTGAGAGGCAATGGCCAGTTGAGCGGGGTCCTCGTTGGTCAGTAGCTCTTCGCGCCACTCAATTCGCGAGGCTCCGGCAGCGGCCAGTATTTCGATAAAACTGCCCTGGCCACGTTGGCGCACAAGATCGGCACCGTAGCTGGAGAGGCTGATGGAAACGGCGGGTGTATTCATTGTTTTTCTACCTCTGAAACCGGTTTCATTTTTGTTCAAAAAATATCGATCTTTAGGGCGCCATCTCGAGCAGGCCCGCTCCAACAGGGTTTTGTGTTGTACAAAAATTGCGCGTACACCGGGTTCCCTGTGGGAGCGAGCCTGCTCGCGATGAGGCCGGAACAATCACCGAAGATCTCCAAGTGTCGATCCCCGCACAATCAATCTCGCCGAAAAATCCAAGGTCCGCACCGCACCATCATCCCCCCGCAAACGCTTGAGCAAACACTCAAACGCACTGGCGCCAATTTCGGTGGTCGGTTGGGCGAGGGCGGTGATGCCGCTACCCACCAGCGGGTACCAATCCAGGTCATCGAGGGCGATCAGGCCGACTTCCGCGAACAGGTGGCAGTTGAGTTCGCGCAATGAATGGGTGCTGGCCAACGCCGCAATCCCATTCGCGCAAAACAGCGCTTTGGGACCGGGCCCTGGCGTGTCGAGAAAGGTTTTCAGATTGGCAGTCAGCTCGCTGCCGGTCTCAGTGATGGCCCCGCGAAGCGCGGGCCGCTGCTCGATCATCGCCTTGAAGCTGCTGACACGTTCGATCCGCGAGCTGGTGCCGTCAAAGGGTTCGGTCACCAGCAGCACGTCGCGGTAACCGCGTTCTTCAAGATGGGTAAGGGCCATGTCGACGGCTGCCGGGTTGTCCAGCCCTACCATGTCACTCTCGAGGTGCTCCACCTTGCGATCCACCAATACCAGCGGCATTTCCCGATGCAGTTCGTGCAATTCGTCGCGGTGATGGCCGAGGGTGTTCACGATCAGGCCTTCGATGTTGTACGAACGCAGCAGCGCCAGGTGCTGGCGTTCCTGCTCGTCGTCACGGTCGGTGTTGCACACCACCAGGCTGTAGCCGTGCTGACGGCAGGCGGTTTCTACCCCGTGCATCACGGCAATCGAATAAGGGTTGCGGATGTCGGCCACCAACATGCCGATCAGGCGCGTGCGGCCGCGCTTAAGACCGCGGGCCATCTGGTTCGGGCGGTAGCCCAGTTCGGCAATGGCCTGCTCGATGCGCTCGGCAATGGCATCGGAGAGCAGGGCGCGATCCTCGCCGATGAAGCGCGACACGCTGGCTTTGGACACCTTGGCGTGTTCGGCGACATCAAGCATGGTCACGCGGCTGCGCTGGGCGGCGGAGAAATCGTTCACGGTCTGAAAACCTTGTTATTGGATTTATTGGGTTTGGCGCATGGCGCTGAAACCGGTTTCAGGAAACACCAAAAACCAATCGTTCGTCAAGGGTCGGGATGATCATCAAGTGAAGAATGTCGACGGATGGAGGTCAGGCCAATGCACTCAACCGGGCCGAGCCCAGCGATAAAGGAGGTCGAGCCCGTTATGTGGGGTCATCTGCGTCTGTCAGGCGGGTTGCCGACGTATGAAACGCCAGCGCGGAGAGATCGCCCTGGTTAGCGAGATAACGACGGAGTAAGGCAACGTCAGCCAAACAACCCGGCGGCGATATTGACCGAAAACCCCAATATCGCCGTGTTGAACAAAAAGCCTATCAACGACTGCGCCAGGACAATCTTACGCATCTCCCGGGTGGCCACGCCGACATCCGAAGTCTGCACTGCCACGCCGATGGTGAACGAGAAATACAGGAAGTCCCAATAGTTGGGTGTGGTCAAGCCTTCGGCAAAACGCAGTGCAGGTTCTTTGCCATTCCAGGTGTAATACAGCCGCGCATAGTGCACGCTGAAAATCACCCCGATCAGCAACCATGAACCGATGACAGTCAATGCGGTGAAGCTGTAGTGCAGCAGCTTGCGGGAGGTTTCCAGGTCTTTGCTGCCGGCCAGTTCGAAGGCGATGGTCGCCAGGCTGGCAATCGCTGCGATGCACACCACGAATAGCACCAGCCCGGCGTTTTCGTCTTCGATATCGGCGATGCGTTTCACATCGGTCGCCTTGGAGCGCACGATGAGCCAGAACATCAGCAGCAGATAGGTCCAGACCCCGACGTTCCAGCCGATAAGAATTTTGCTGATGATCGAGTCGGCCGGAACCAGGATGCCAGCCGCGATGCCGAAGGTGACGGCGGCGGACAGGCGAGGGTGGGTGTGAGTGAGGTAGGGCATGGAGGCTCACTGTGGCAGGGCGTCAGTGCACCATAGCGCAGGAAATATGTAGGAGCATGCTCGCTCCTACAGGGGTGGTGTTGGTTATAGGTTTTTATGGCGCTTGCGCACCCGTTTCATCACCACCACAAAAAACACCGGCACGAATATCACCGCCAGGGTCGCGGAGATCATTCCGCCGATTACCCCGGTGCCGATGGCCTGCTGGCTGGCTGAACTGGCGCCGGTCGCGATCGCCAACGGCACCACGCCGAGGATGAACGCCAGCGAGGTCATGACGATAGGCCGCAGGCGCAAGCGTGCGGCTTGCAGGGTGGCGTCGATCAAATCGTGGCCTTCGTCGTACAGGCTCTTGGCGAATTCGATGATCAGGATCGCGTTTTTTGCCGACAGGCCGATGATGGTGATCAGGCCGACCTTGAAGAACACATCGTTGGGCATGCCGCGCAGTGTCACCGCGAGCACTGCGCCGAGTACACCCAGTGGCACCACCAGCAAAACTGAGGTCGGGATCGACCAGCTCTCGTACAACGCCGCCAGGCACAGGAACACGATCAACAGCGACAAACCGAGCAGGATCGGCGCCTGGCTGCCGGACAAACGTTCTTGCAACGACAGCCCGGTCCACTCCTGGCCCAATCCGGCCGGACCTTGCGCCACCAGCCGTTCGATTTCCGCCATGGCCTGGCCGGTGCTGTGGCCGGGTGTCGGCTCGCCGGAGATGCTGATCGCCGGATAACCGTTGTAACGGGTCAGTTGCGCCGGGCCCTGGGTCCATTCGGCCTGGGTGAAGGCCGATAGAGGCACCATTTTTCCGTTGTTGTTGCGTACGTGAATCTTCAGCAGATCGGCGACCTGGCTGCGTTGATCGCCTTCAGACTGGACCACCACCCGTTGCATCCGCCCCTGGTTGGGAAAGTCATTGATGTACGTCGAACCGATCGCGGTGGAGAGCACGCTGCCGATGTCGGCAAACGACACGCCCAAAGCGTTGGCCTGCTGACGGTCGACGACCAACCGCACTTGCGGAGCCTCTGCCAGGGCGCTTTCGCGCACGTTCATCAGTACCGGGCTCTTTTCAGCCGCCGCGAGCAATTCACTGCGCGCCTGCATCAGCGTGGCATGGCCGAGGCCGCCGCGATCCTGTAAGCGAAATTCGAAGCCACTGGACGTGCCCAGGCCATCGACGGGTGGCGGCAGTACCGAAAACGCCATGGCATCCTTGATCTGGCTGAGGGCAGCGTTGGCCCGGTCGGCAATGGCAGCGGCCGAGTCCTTGACGCCTCTTTCGGACCAATCCTTCAACGTACTGAACGCCAGCGCCGCGTTCTGGCCACTTCCGGAGAAGCTGAAACCGAGAATGACCACGCTGTCGCTGATGCCCGGTTCGCCGGCATTGTGCGCTTCGATCTGCTCGACCACCTGCACCGTACGGTGCTTGCTCGCGCCGGGTGGCAATTGAATGTCGGTGATGGTGTAGCCCTGGTCTTCCACCGGCAGGAACGAGGAGGGCAGGCGCATGAAACACACGCCCAGGGCCACCAGCAGCACCGCGTAGATCAACAGGTAACGCCCGGTGCGCTGCAATGCATAGGCAACCCAGCCCTGATAACGCTCGGTAAGTCGCTCGAAGCGGCGGTTGAACCCGCCAAAGAATCCGGTCTTCTCGTGGTGTACGCCTTGGGCAATCGGTTTGAGCAAGGTCGCGCACAGCGCTGGGGTCAAGGTCAGGGCGAGGAAGGCCGAGAACAGGATCGAGGTGGCCATCGACAGCGAGAACTGTTGGTAGATCACCCCGACCGAACCCGGCATGAAGGCCATCGGAATGAACACCGCCACCAGCACCAGGGTGATGCCGATGATCGCCCCGGTGATCTGCTTCATCGCCTTGCGGGTCGCCTCCCTGGGCGACAGGCCTTCGCTGGCCATGATCCGCTCGACGTTCTCCACCACGACGATCGCGTCATCCACCAGGATACCGATGGCCAGCACCATGCCGAACATGGTCAGCACGTTGATGGAAAACCCCAGGGCCAACATGGTCGCGAAGGTGCCCATCAGCGCCACCGGCACCACCAGCGTGGGTATCAGGGTGTAGCGGATGTTCTGCAGGAACAGGAACATCACCGCGAACACCAGCAACATCGCCTCGCCGAGGGTGTAGACCACCTTGGTGATCGAGACCTTGACGAAAGGCGAGGTGTCGTAAGGAATCGTGTACTGGACGCCCGCGGGGAAGTAGCGCGACAGTTCGTCCATCTTGGCCCTCACCAGGGTCGCGGTGTTCAGGGCATTGGCCCCCGGTGACAACTGGACGCCGACGGCAGTCGACGGCTTTCCGTTCAGGCGCGTGGAAAACTGGTAGTCCTGACTGCCGATCTCGACCCGCGCGACATCGCCGATGCGCACCGTGGAACCATCAGGGTTGGCCTTGAGCACGATGGCGGCGAACTCTTCAGGGCTCGACAGCTGGCCTTTGACCAGGATGGTCGCGGTGATTTCCTGAGTCGTGCGACTCGGCAAATCGCCAATGCTGCCGGCTGAGACCTGGGCGTTTTGCGCGACGATGGCGGCGTTGACATCCGCCGGGGTCAGGTTGAAACCGATCAACTTGCGCGGGTCAATCCAGATGCGCATGGCGCGCTCGGCGCCATACAGCTGCGCCTTGCCGACGCCGTCGAGGCGCTTGATCTCGTTCATCACGTTGCGCGCCAGGTAGTCGCTGAGCGCCACGTCGTCGAGCTTGCCGTCGCTTGAGGTGAGGGCGATCAACAGCAGGAAGCCGGCGGACACTTTTTCCACCTGCAAGCCTTGCTGGTTCACCGCCTGCGGCAGACGCGACTCCACCACCTTGAGGCGGTTCTGCACGTCGACCTGGGCCATTTCCGGATCGGTGCCCGGCTGGAAAGTGGCCTTGATCGTGGCGCTGCCCAGGCTGCTCTGCGATTCGAAGTACAACAAATGGTCGGCGCCGTTGAGTTCTTCCTCGATCAGGCTGACCACGCTTTCGTCCACGGTCTGCGCTGACGCACCGGGGTACACGGCATAGATTTCGATTTGCGGCGGTGCGACGTTGGGGTATTGCGCCACCGGCAACTGCGTAATGGCCAGGGCACCGGCCAACAGGATGAACAGCGCGACCACCCAGGCGAACACCGGGCGATCGATAAAGAACTGCGGCATAAACAAGCGTCCTGCTTACTGGCCAGAAACCTGGGCAAGTGGAAGAGGGGTGTCGTCGACCTGCACTTTTTCGCCGGGGCGGGCGTGTTGCAGGCCTTCGATGACGATGCGGTCGCCGGGCTTCAACCCGCCCGTGACGACCCAACGGTCGTTCTGCACCGGCCCCAGTTCGACCGGCTGTTGGCTGACGCGCTGCTCTGCGTCGAGCAGCAATACCTGGGCGATGCCGGCGCTGTCACGCTGGATGGCCCGTTGCGGCACGC
This sequence comes from Pseudomonas sp. G5(2012), assembly GCF_000408945.1. Taxonomy (NCBI): domain Bacteria; kingdom Pseudomonadati; phylum Pseudomonadota; class Gammaproteobacteria; order Pseudomonadales; family Pseudomonadaceae; genus Pseudomonas; species Pseudomonas sp. G5(2012). The sequence continues at coordinate 102,472 of NZ_APIO01000033.1, read as the reverse complement.
TGATGCCTTGCTGGTTGACGGCTTGCTCCAGGCGCACGCGCACGAAGCTGCCAGGCAGCAGGTCGAGATCCGGGTTGGGGAATTCGCTGCGCAGGATGACCTGGCCGGTGCCCGGGTCGACGGTGATGTCGGTAAACAGCAGCTTGCCGGGCAACGGGTAGAGGCTCCCGTCGTCCTGGATCAGGGTGGCCTTGGCCTGGCCTTGGCCCACTTCCTTCAATTGGCCGGACCGGAACGCCCGGCGCAGGTCGTTGAGTTCGCGAGTTGATTGGGTCAGGTCGGCGTGGATCGGATCGAGTTGCTGGATCAGCGCCAAAGGCGTGGTCTCGTTTTGCCCGACCAGTGCGCCTTCGGTGACCAGCGCGCGACCGATACGTCCGGAAATCGGCGCGGTGACCGTGGCGTAGCCAAGGTTCAGCCGGGCGCGTTCAACCGCCGCCTTGCTGGCGGCTACGTCGGCGGCGGTTTGCCGGGCGTTGGCCCGGGCGTTGTCGTAGTCCTGGCCGCTGATGGCCTTGTCGTCAATCAACTGGGCGTACCGCTGCTCTTGCAGTTTCGCCTGGAACGCGTTGGCCTCGGCCTTGCGCAATACTGCCTCGGCGCTATCGAGATCTGCCTTGAACGGCGCCGGATCGATCCGGAACAGCACCTCGCCCTTTTTCACGTCACTGCCCTCGCGAAAGGCCCGTTGCAGTACCACGCCGGCGACGCGGGCGCGCACCTCGGCCATGCGCGGCGCGGCAATGCGCCCGGTCAATTCGCTGCTGATCGACAGCGCTCGGGTTTCGACGGTTTCGATGCGAACGCTGGCCAATGGCGGCTGTTCTTCGGCGATCGAAGACTTGTCGCACGCGCTCAGCGTCAACGCCAGTGCGATCAGGCTGAGCCCGGCAAGCAGTTTCTTTGACATGGATGACCCCAATAGTGACCCCCAGCATCCTACTGGGCGACGGCGATGGTAACGGTGAAGCTTTGTTGGTGCTGTGTGAAATTGTGTAAGGGTTTTGCTCAGGTGTGTGTGAGGGCGTATATCCTTCAGGCCATGAATTTTATTGCGCCTGTCAGATAGTCTTCGCGAGCAGGCTCGCTCCCACAGTTGAAATGCATTCCCTGTGGGAGCGAGCCTGCTCGCGAAAGCGGCCTGACCGGCACCACAGCATTTCTGGAAACACCCATGCCCAACATCCTCCTGGTCGAAGACGACACCGCACTCGCCGAGCTGATCGCCAGCTACCTGGAACGCAACGGTTACTCCGTCAACGTAATCGGTCGAGGCGATCAGGTGCGCGAACGCGCACGGCTCACACCGCCGGACCTGGTGATCCTCGACTTGATGCTGCCCGGTCTCGATGGCTTGCAAGTCTGCCGCCTGCTACGCGCCGATTCAGCGAGCTTGCCGATCCTCATGCTCACCGCCCGCGACGACAGCCACGATCAGGTGCTGGGCCTGGAAATGGGCGCCGACGACTACGTCACCAAACCCTGCGAACCCCGGGTGCTGCTGGCCCGTGTGCGCACCTTGCTACGGCGCAGCAGCCTTGCCGAGCCATTGGCGGCCAATGACCGGATCCTCATGGGCAACCTGTGCATCGATCTGTCCGAGCGCACGGTGACCTGGCGCGGGCAACCGGTGGAAATGTCCAGCGGCGAGTACAACTTGCTGGTGGTGCTGGCCCGACATGCTGGCGAAGTGTTGAGCCGCGACCAGATCCTGCAACGCCTGCGTGGCATCGAGTTCAACGGCACCGACCGCTCGGTGGACGTGGCCATCTCCAAGCTGCGGCGCAAGTTCGACGACAATGCCGGCGAGGCTCGCAAGATCAAGACCGTGTGGGGCAAGGGTTACCTGTTCAGTCGATCCGAGTGGGAATGCTGAGACGATGTTCAGAATCCTCTTTCGCCTGTACCTGGTGACCATCGTTTCGTTCAGCACCGCGATCTACCTCGTGCCGGACCTGGTGATCAAGGTCTTCCACGAGCGCTTCATCACCTACAACCTGGACTACTCGCGTGGTTTGCAAGCCCTCATGGTCAGGCAGTTCAAGGCCGTCCCGAGCGAACAATGGCCAGCCTTGGCCGCGCAAATGGACAAGGAATTCGAACCGCTGCATATCGTGCTCAGCGCCATTGACGATGCCAGCTTGTCGAGCGAAGAACAGCAGCGTTTGCAGCGCGGCGAAAACGTCGTGCGCGTTGGCGACTGGGGCTGGCGCACCCTGGCGGTGGCACCGCTGAACGAGCGCACCGTGGTGCAAATGGTCGTGCCGCCAGACCCGATGGACGTCAGCCTGTTGTACTGGAGCATCAACGTGCTGATCGGCGCGACCATGCTCGCCTGTCTGTTGCTGTGGCTGCGCCCGCACTGGCGTGACCTGGAACGGCTCAAGGGCGCGGCGGAACGCTTCGGCAAGGGGCACTTGAGCGAGCGTACGCAGATTGCCGCCAGTTCCAACATCGGCAGTCTTGCCAACGTTTTCGACACGATGGCTGGCGACATCGAAAACCTGCTGAATCAGCAGCGGGACCTGCTCAACGCCGTATCCCACGAGTTGCGCACGCCATTGACCCGCCTGGATTTTGGCCTGGCCCTGGCCCTTTCCGATGATTTGCCCGCCACCAGCCGCGAGCGCTTGCAGGGGTTGGTCAATCACATCCGTGAGCTCGACGAACTGGTGCTGGAATTGCTGTCGTACAGCCGCCTGCAAAACCCCGCGCGTTTACCGGAGCCTATCGAAGTGTCGCTGGATGAATTCATCGACAGCATCCTGGGCAGCGTCGACGAAGAACAATCGCCGGATATCGTCATCGACGTGTTGCTGCACGGCCAGCTCGAACGCTTTAGCCTCGACCCACGCCTGACCGCCCGCGCCCTGCAAAACCTGTTGCGCAACGCCATGCGCTACTGCGAAAGGCGCATTCAGGTAGGCGTACAGGTGTGCCCCAAAGGCTGTGAGATCTGGGTGGACGACGACGGGATCGGTATCCCGGATGACGAGCGCGAGCGGATATTCGAACCGTTCTATCGACTCGATCGCAGCCGGGATCGGGCCACCGGCGGGTTTGGCCTGGGGCTGGCAATCAGCCGTCGGGCATTGGAAGCCCAGGGTGGAACGTTGACGGTGCAAGCGTCGCCGTTGGGTGGGGCAAGGTTTCGGCTGTGGTTGCCGACAGCGAACTGATCCATCATCACCCGGTAGGAGCTGCCGCAGGCTGCGATCTTTTGATCTTGCTTCTTCCAATATCAAGATCAAAAGATCGCAGCCTGCGGCAGCTCCTACAAGGCTCAGGCGCGGATCCGAGTGCGTAATTGCGTGGCCATCTCCTCAAGATCCACCGGCGAATTACGCCCGATCAGCATCCACGCGTGCTCCATATCCGACCAATACACGATGTTCATCCCGTGCCGTCGCTCTTTGGCAAAATGCCGGCTGCCACTGTTGGAGCGCGTGACGCACAGCGCCATCGGCCCATGGACCGGGTCGAGGTAGGTGATCTGGGCGATAGCCACGCCGTCGTATTCAAGGATTTGCGCGCGCTTGAATTGGGCGCGTGGCAACGCCAGTTTTGCCGGCAGCAGATTAAGGCCCAATCGTGCGTCGATGGTGCGTAGCTGCGCCAGTTGTGTCGCTTCGTCACTGGGCAAATGGTCGAGGGTTTCCGGTACGTAGAGCACCATGTAGTCGGCGACCAGCCCGCGCCAGTTGTGGGTCTGCTGGCTGGTTTGCCAACCGAGGAACAAACGATCCGCCAGCACACCGCCCGCCAGCAATCCGGCGGCGGCCGCGAGGAACCAGCGCCGACTCAGTGCAGGGCGTGTCGGGACGGGCAGGGTATCGAGCATGGCTTGGAGGCGCTCGACCGGGGCTTGTCGAGTCACTTCGTCGTAAGCTGACTTGAACGGCATGCTGCTGCGGTCTAGCCATTGCAGGCGCAGGCCGAGCATCGGGTCTTCGGCGAGGGCGGCATCGATGCGGCTGCGTTGTTCGGCATCGAGCTGGTTGTCCAGGTAGGCCACCAGTTGCTCATCCGACAGTTTCGCGTTCATCGACGTTCTCCGGTGGAAGGGTTCGGCACCGTGTGCAGGGGCGGATACTCGGCGAGTTTCAGCCGGGCGGCGGCCAGTCGGCTCATCACGGTGCCGATGGGGACTTGCAGGACATCGGCCACCTCGCGGTAGGACAAGCCTTCGACGTAGGCCAGAAACACCGTTTCGCGCTGGGCCTCGGGCAACGCCTCTACGCGCCGGATCACCTGCGCGGCGCGAACATGGGTATGTGCCGCTTGTTCGCCATCGAACGACAGGGCTTGATCGGCATCCACCACGCCCTGGCCCTGGTGCACTCGGCGGGCTCGCACTTCATTGACCCAGATCGAATGCAGAATGCTCATCAGCCAACGGTCCATGCGCGTGCCCGATTCAAATTGCCCGCCGCGTTCGAGCGCCCGCACGCAGGTGGCCTGCACCAGGTCCTCGGCGACATGCCGTTGTCGGGACAACAGCAAGCCGTAACGCCACAGACGCGCCAAGTGCTGTCCCAGTTCTGCCCTAATGTCCTGATCGCTGGCGATAGCGACCTCCCTCCAATCGGGTTGTCAGGTTTTCGATGACGCGTTGATGGCTTCGGCGAGGTCCTGGTATTGCTCGCAGGTGGTGTTGCCGCAGATCGATTTGATCTGCTGCAACTGTTCCCGGGCGAGGTCCAGCCGGCCCTTGATCACATAGGCTTCGCCAAGGTACTCGCGAACCAGCGCATATTGCGGATCAAGCTTGACCGACTGCAGGTAATAACCGATGCCTTCATCGGTACGTCCCAGTTTACGCGTGGCGTAGCCCCGATAGTTCAAGGCCTTGGCAGTGTTGGGTTGCTTGAGCGTATCGAGCAGGGCCAAGGCTTCTTCGTAACGCCCGTCCTTGGCCAGCTGATAGGCGTAGTCGGTGCGGTCGGCATCCGGCAAGAGCATGCTGGTCTGCTTGACGCACCTTTGTGCCTTGCTGTCGAACACCTGCCCTCGAGGGCACTGCGGTTTGGCAGGGGTATCTTCCTCGCCGTTGGCCCATGCCAGGGAACTGGACAGCGCGACGGCAAGCACCAGCGATGCAGTAACAATCGAGAGACGGCGATTCATGGGCAATGCTCCGAACGGGCCGAAAACGTTGAGAAGGGCTGATGACCCTTCATGCGAAACATAAACACTTCTGCCTGAACATTTATTCGTTTTTTTTGGCGATTTTTTGCAACAAAAGCCCCAGGTTACCGGGCGCTGTCAACTCAGTAGACGCATCGGCTTTCCCGCCGCCCAAGCCTGGATGTCCTCGATCATCTGCGCAAAGAATAGATGGTAATTTTGCTGGCTGACGTACCCGACGTGGGGCGTTGCCAGCACGTTGTCCAGGGTTCTGAACGGATGATGCGCGGGCAGGGGCTCTTGCTCGAACACGTCCAGCGCCGCGCCACCCAGGCGTTGTTTCTGCAGGGCCTTGATCAGCGCCGCTTCATCGACAATCGGCCCGCGCGCGGTGTTGACCAGCAGCGCCGTGGGCTTCATCCATGCCAACGCCTGCGCGTCCACCATGCCACGGCTGCGCTCACTGAGCACCAGGTGCACCGACAACACGTCGGCCTGCTCGAACAATTGCTGCTTGCTGACGTAGGTTACGTCGAACTCGGCGGCGCGTTCGGCGTTGAGGTTTTCACTCCAGGCGATGACCCGCATGCCGAACGCCTGGCCGAAGCGGGCGACCCGTTGGCCAATGCTGCCCAGGCCCAGGATCGCCAGGGTCTTGCCATGCAGGTCGCCACCGAGGCCTTGCTGCCACTTTCCGGCGCGCAAGGCGTTGGCTTCGACCACCAGGTTGCGGGTTGCGGCCATGATCAGTGCCCAGGTCAGCTCCGGCGCGGCATGTTTATAGCTGTCGGTGCCACAGACCTGAATGCCGAGCGCAGCAGCGGCCTTGAGGTCGAGGGCGGCATTGCGCATGCCACCGGTCACCAGCAGCTTGAGATTGGGTAAGCGGCGCAGCAGGTCTTCGTCGAAGCGCGTGCGCTCGCGCATCACGCAGATCACTTCAAACTCGCCCAGGCGCGCGGCCAGGGGCGGGTTGTCAGCGGGGTAGTCGTGGATGAACGCGACCTGGCCGATGGTCTCCAGCGCCGACCAGTCCACCACGTCGCGGGCCACATCCTGCCAATCATCGATCACTGCAATCTGTACCGCCATCAGCCTTACCTCATCAAGGAACGGGGTTGGTTTTGTCCAGCCAGCCAAGCAAGGCCTTGTGAAATTGCGCCGGCTCTTCCATCTGCGGCGCGTGCCCCATGCCGGGGAATTCGACCAGGGTCGATTGGGGAATCAGTTTCGCCACCTGCTTGCCGAGCAAGTCGTAATGACCGATTTTCGCCTTGACCTCGGGGGGCGCGATGTCCTTGTTGATCGCCGTGGTGTCGGCGGTGCCGATCAGCAGCAAGGTCGGCACCTTCAGGTCCTTGAACTCGTAGTAGACCGGTTGGGTGAAAATCATGTCGTAGATCAAAGCCGAGTTCCAGGCGACCTGGTTTTTTCCAGGGCCCTTGGCCATGCCGGCGTACATGTCTACCCAGCGGTCGAATTCGGGTTTCCAGCGGCCATCATAATAGGTGTTGCGCTGGTAGTCGTGGATGCCTTCGGCTGTCACCTTCAGTTCGCGCTCATACCATTGATCGACGGTGCGATAAGGCACGCCGAGGGCTTTCCAGTCTTCCAGGCCGATCGGGTTCACCATCGCAAGCTGGTCGACCTGTTCGGGGTATTGCAGCGCATAGCGGGTGGCGAGCATGCCGCCGGTGGAATGTCCGAGCAAGCTGGCTTTCTGGATGCCGAGGGCCTTGAGCAGTTGCTGGGTGTTGCTCGACAGTTGCTGGAAGGTGTACTGATAATTGTCCGGTTTGCTGGACGTGCAGAAACCGATCTGATCCGGGGCAATGACCCGGTAGCCGGCGTCGCTCAGGGCCTTGATCGAGGTTTCCCAGGTGGCGCCGCAGAAGTTCTTGCCGTGCATCAGCACCACGCTGCGGCCGTTGGCCTTGCCATGGGCTGCCACGTCCATGTAGCCCATTTGCAGGGATTTGCCCTGGGACTCGAACGCAAAATGCTTGAGGGTGTAGGGGTATTCGAAGCCTTGCAGCTCCGGTCCGTAGACCGGGCCCTCGGCAGCGATGGCGGGCATGGCGGCGGTCAGCAGCAGGCCGGGCAGCCAGCATGAGCGGGTAAGGGGCATGGATGAACTCCGTTGAAAATCCGCCGATGCTGGATCGGCACGATTAGGGCGACATTAAACAGGCAATCGCCGCGGCACTTGGTTCAACTCATCCACCCCAGGGTGGCCAACGCCACTGCGCCATAACGGGCGCCCTTGGCCAGGGTCACGATCAACAGGAAACGCCCCAGCGGCTCGCGCATGACGCCGGCCACCAGGGTCAGTGGGTCTCCGATCACCGGCAGCCAACTGAGCAGTAACGACCAGTGGCCGTAACGTTGATAGTGACGACGGGCGTTTTCCAGGTGCCTGGCGCTGACCGGGAACCAGCGCCGGTCCCGAAAGCGCTCGATGGCGCGCCCCAGCCACCAGTTCACCACTGAACCGAGGACGTTGCCCAGCGTGGCGACAGCCAGCAGCAACCACAGCCAGTACCGATCGCTGAGTATCAGCCCGACCAGCACTGCTTCGGACTGCAGCGGCAGTAAAGTCGCGGCACCGAATGCCGCCAGGAACAAGCCGAAGCAGGCAGTGAAAATCAATGGGCGGGGTAGTCCGCCACCACCACATCCGTACCGTCCTTTTTCAGGCCGATCACCTGATAGGCATCGCTCATGCCGTCCATTTCCATGCCCGGCGAGCCCATGGGCATGCCAGGGGCGGCAACACCCAACAGGTCATCGCGTTTGCTCAGGGCCAGTACTTGATCGGCTGGCACATGGCCTTCTACGAATTTGCCGTTGATCAAGCCGGTGTGGCACGAGGCCAGGCGCGGTGGTACGCCGTGTTGTTGCTTGAACTCGCTCATGTTGCTTTCGACGTGGTCTTCTACCTTGAAGCCATTGGCTTCGAGATGGCTGATCCATTTCTTGCAGCAACCGCAATTGGCATCACGATGGACCTCGATCGGGATCAGGTCGGCGGCTTGGGCCAGGGAGGAAATCAACAGGGCGCCCAAGGCAGCCAGACGTAAATGAGTTCGCATGAGGGAAGGGTCTCGGGTTGCGGGCGAAAATCATATTTTGAGGGTTTTTTGCGGGTAGGCGCTGCGAGTGTGTTTCGAAGTGCTACCGAGTTGCTTGGCCTTATTATCGTAGATCAAAGTTGTCAGGCGGATGAGGGGAAGATGACAAGTTTGTCAGGTTGGCGGCCGCACCCGTTGCACACGGCTCACGTCATGCGTCGTCAGCGGAACGCCGAGCGTCCCTGGAGGAACTCCCACGCAGAGCATGGGTACGATCACACATGGGGCGGCTGTCAGGCCGCCTTCGCCGCGATAAAGCTAAAAATCTTCATCGGCTGTAACATAAGCCCCCGTTTGATGGATACACAGCGGATACATATTTTCAGCTTCAGGAATTACCAATGACTCAATCGCAACGTTTGAAATACTCGATTCTGATCTCCCTCGTGGTACTGGGAATCATGTTTGGCCTTTCGTATTTGCAGAACACCGGTGTCATCAGTGAAAAACTGTTCCAGTACATCGCCATTGGCGTGGCGGTGGTCGTGGTGGTCGTCAACGGCATGATGCGCCGCAAGGTCAAGCCCTGAGCGACGCGCCGGGCCTGGCTCGATCAGTCGTGGTGCAGCAGGGCGACGGCGCGTGGGTGGAGGCTGTAGCTCTTGTCCGCATTGAGGACAATCACGCCTTCGCTGCACAGGCGTTTCAACACTTCGCGCACACTCAGGAACGATAAGGGAATATCCAGTTCCAGCAACTGCGTGTGCACGCCGCGCACGCCCAGGCTGCGGTCGTTCTCGGCGGCCGACAGCAAGGCGTCGATGACTTTCAGGCGAATCAGACTGGTTCGCAGGCCAAAGCTCTTGAGCAGGATGCGGATGCGCTCGTTGCCGTGGCGCTCGGTACGCTGGTCGAAAACACCGACCCCAATGGAAGTGCCCTTTGGCGCTTTGCTACCGTCCGTTGGCAGTTGCGAGTTGTACATTGCAAAAACTCCTTTTCAGAGCCTGATCGGGAAAAATTGGGCGCTCTTGCCTTACAGACGCATGAGCGACCCAAATCATGAAGACTTAAATGTAGAAATTTCGTCGTCATGATGTGACCACTGTGTAAGGTGGCGTTGAAATGCGGTCCGCGACCGCCATCCATTCTCCTAAATTTTCGTCGTTTGCTTCGTCCCTAACAGGATGCGCAGTCTGTACGCAGAACTGTGACCATCGTTTTTCGATCAGGAGCGAGTGTGATTATTTCCAGCCAGTTAGCCAGGATAAGCCTGGCGGGTGTATTTCTCGGGCTGAGCCTTGCGGCGAACGCACACAACCTGCCTGGGCAGGCGAGTGCCGATATCCGCCGCACCAGTTTCGGTGTGCCGCATATTCGAGCCGAAAACGAGCGGGGGCTCGGTTACGGCATCGGCTATGCCTACGCTCAGGATAACCTGTGTTTGCTGGCCAACGAGATCGCCACGGTGAACGGTCAACGTTCACGGTTCTTCGGTCCGGACCCGTCCACCGTCGAAGGGCGTGAAAACCGCGTCAGCGATCTGTTTTTCACCTGGTTGAACACCCCGCAGGCGGTCGATGCTTTCTGGCAGGCGCAACCCCTCGAAGTGCGGCAGCTGATGGAAGGTTATGTGGCCGGTTACAACCGTTCCCTGGACGAGCGTCGGGCGCGGGGCCTGCCGCCGCAGTGCCAGGGCGATTGGGTGCGGGACATCACCGCGATGGATCTGGTCAAGCTGACCCGGCGCTTGCTGGTCGAGGGCGGCGTCGGGCAGTTCGCCGAAGCCCTGGCGGGTGCGACGCCGCCGGCCGCGGTCGCGGCAACTGGCCATGAGCAGGCTTCATTCCAGGTGGCCGCTTTACGCTTGCAGCGCTTTGCCCTCGATCGCGGCAGCAACGCGGTGGCGGTGGGCAGCGAGCGTTCCTTCAACGGACGCGGCATGTTGCTGGCCAACCCGCATTTTCCGTGGGTCGGCGGGATGCGTTTCTACCAGATGCACCTGACCATCCCTGGCAAACTGGACGTCATGGGCGCCGCATTGCCTGGATTGCCGTTGATCAATATCGGCTTCAACCAGCACCTGGCCTGGACCCACACGGTGGATTCGTCCAAACACTTCACGCTGTATCGACTGCAGCTCGATCCCAAGGATCCGACCCGTTACCTGCTCGATGGCCAATCCCTGCCAATGCACAAACAGACGCTGACGGTTGACCTCAAACAGCCGGATGGCACGGTCAAAGCGGTGTCCCACGTGGTGTACAGCTCGCAATTTGGCCCGATTGTGCAATGGCCGGGCAAGCTGGATTGGGATAATCAATTCGCCTATAGCTTGCGCGATGCCAACCTGGACAATGACCGGGTGTTGCAGCAGTGGTACGCCATGAACCGTGCCGGCAGCCTCAAGGAGTTCCAGGCTTCGGTCCATGAAATCCAGGGCATCCCGTGGGTCAACACCCTGGCGGCGGACGATCAGGGCCAGACGCTGTACATGAACCTGTCGGTGGTGCCGAACGTGAGCAACGAAAAACTCGCGCAGTGCAGTGATCCACGAATCGGCTTGCAGATGATCATCCTCGACGGTTCAAACAGCGCCTGCGCCTGGGACATCGACCCGCACGCCGCACAAAAAGGCATTTATGCCGCAAGCCAATTGCCGCAATTGCTGCGCAAGGACTTCGTGCAGCATTCCAATGATTCGGCTTGGCTGGCCAACCCGGCGCAGCCGCTCACCGGGTTCTCGCCATTGATCAGCCAGGACGGCCAACCCTTGGGGCTGCGCGCGCGGTTCGCCCTGGATCGCTTGGGTTCACTGGCCCAGTCCGGGCCGATCGCGGCGGCGGATCTGCAACAGATGGTGCTGGATGACCAGGTGTATCAGGCGGCGCAAGTGATGCCGGACCTGTTGCAATTCTGCGCGGCCGACCTGGGGGCCGATGCGCAGGCGCTGGCGCCGCTGTGTGCCAGTCTCAAGGCCTGGGATCGCAAGGCCAACCTCGACAGCGGCATGGGCTTCGTGCATTTCCAGAATGTCATGGAGGCGCTGGATCAGGTGCCCGATGCCTGGCGCGTGGCGTTCGATCCGCTGGACCCGCAACACACGCCGAGAGGCGTGGCGGTTGATCGTCCACAGGTGGCGCAGGCGTTGCGCCAAGCGATGCTGGCATCGGTAGAGCAGGTCCAGGCGTCAGGGCTCAGGAAAGATGCCCGCTGGGGCGATGTCCAAGTGGTCAGCAGCGGTGGGGAGCAAACGCCGATCCATGGCGGGCCGGGTACGTTGGGCGTCTACAACGCCATCCAGAGCGTGCCCAGGACCGACGGCAAACGCGAAGTGGTCAGCGGCACCAGCTACCTGCAAGTGGTGACGTTCGATGAAAAGGGCCCGCAGGCCAAGGGGCTGCTGGCATTTTCGCTGTCGAGCGATCCAGCCTCGAAATACTCGCGGGACCAGACGCTGGCTTTTTCGAAGAAGCAGCTCAGTGTGTTGCCGTTCACCGAGCAACAGATCCTGGCGGACCCGGACTATCAGGCCCAGACCATCCGTGAACAGGACGCCAGGGTGGTCACCCAGTAAGCTGAAGACGGATTGATCGAAGCGTGAAGGCCGCAGCCGCGAGGGCTGCGGCCTTCAGCTTTTCGGGGCTTGCTGCGGAATGGAGTTGAGGACCGGGTTGCCGTCCTTGTTGCGGGTCAGGTAGACCGGCAGCACCTTGGGCAGGGACGTCACCAGGGTATCAAGCTCCTTGATGTTGTAGATGCCGCCGATGCGGATCGCGCCGGTGCTGTTGTCGGCGACCATCAAGGGGTTTTCAAGGTAGCGGTTGATCAATGGCAGGGCATCGCTGAGCGCCAGGTCGTCGAGCACCAGTTTGCCGTTGCGCCAGGCCAGCGAGTTGTCGTTGTCGTAGGTCTGGCTGATCCGCGGAACGTGGTCGCCGTGGCGATAGCTCGCTTGCATCGAAGGGCCGAGCCTCAAGCCATCCCCCGACAGGTCATCGTTGCTGCTGACCAGTACCGAGCCTTCGACCAGGTTTACCTTCACCTGGTCTTCATACATCCAGACGTTGAATTTTGTCCCGGTGACCCGGATTCGGCCTTCGGACGCCTTGACGACGAATGGGTGCGACGTGTCGTGGCTGACGCTGAAGAACGCTTCGCCTTTTCCCAGGGTGACCTGGCGTCGATCCTTGTAATTGCTGTAGGTCAACTCGCTGCCCAGGTTCAGTTCGACCTGGCTGCCGTCGTTCAAGGTGACCTGACGCACACTGTCGGTCGCCTCGAAGTGTTGATACGAATTGGGCAGCCACCCCAGGTTCCAGCCGCTGTACGCCGCCAAAGGCAACGCCAATGCACAAACGGCCGCCGCCATGCCGACAGTGCGCCAGGACGTCCGGGTGCGGCGCACCATTGGCGCAATGCTGGAGTCTGGTCGCGGAAGATCGCCTGCAACTTCCCAGATTTCCAGCATGGCCTCGTACTCGACCAGATGCAGTGGATGAACATCCAGCCACTGCTCGAATGCCTGCCGCTCTTCAACGGTGCAGTCAGGTTCATGCAGGCGCATGCACCAATGCGCGGCGGCTTCGGTGATGGCGTCAAACTGGGCTTGCGAGAGAGGGGTGTCGGTCATTGACTCATCCTGATTTCCCGCATTCTAACCTTGAGGGCAGCTTGCGAAAACAGCCGTCATGGCATTTACCCATCAAACGACGGTTTATTTTCTGAATCAAGGCGTGTGGGTGTGAAGCTCCCGCCCGAGTTGACTGATTAACCAGGCCACGCTGTCAGCATTGCCAAGTTGTACCGCCAGGCGAGTCAGTGAGTTTTTTTTGAAGATCTCACGGGCACCGCTCAGGTTTTTTGCGCCCGTCAACGCCAGAATATGCGCTTTTACCCGACCGGTATCTTCCAAAGAAGAACTTCCCGGGTCTTCCCATTCGCCGGTGTCGGGATCCTGGGTCATGAACAGTTGTGTGTAGGGTGTCTTGATCGACAACGCGGCGTCCTGAACACTGGTCAGCGCATTTTTGAGCTGGCTGGCGGTCCCGCTGGCAGTGCCGATCAGATCGGCGAAAGGTCTACCAGGGTCCATGTAGGAAATGTCCTCGGTCTGACAAACGATGTGTGAAAGTTCATGCAGGAGAGTCGTCGCCCGTGCATGCGTACTGATCGGGAAGGTCTTGTCGGTAAGGTGTTGGCGGTAGTGCTCGTAACCGGTGTCAAAGAACTTTTCTCCCAGATAGATTTTCTTTTTTATGTCCTTCGGGACGACAAAACCGAATGTATTCTCGGCGCCTTCGATTACCCTGCCGACGACAAAACGATCGGACTTGGCCTTTCTGAGGGAAGGGTCCAACAAGGCGGCGAACATGTCGCCCACGACTTTTTCCAGCTTTTCCACATGTGCGGGCAGTACTTCTGGCACGTCGAGGAAACGCTTGATGAGTTGGTGCACGGGGGTGGTCGTGTCGTTGGCGTTCTTCAGCAACTGCAGGTTTTGAACACTGTTCCAGGCATAGCTCGTTGCCAGGTCCAGCGCTTCGTCGATTTGTCGGGCCTTGAGCGGGAAAAGGCGTCGTATTTGCGCCATTCCATGGGCGTCGATGTTCATGCCGTCCCAGGCCGCTGCCAGCGCATCCAGTCGGCGGATGAGGCCAAATTGCGGTGTGGGTACAGCCCGGTCGAGCACCCATTGTTTCGCTTCGTTTTGCCGTAGATAAGGGCCGAGCGCCTGTGTGTCGGCGATGCGCCAGCGGGTGCCGCGTTTGGCCACCGCGAATACCTTGCCTTCCACCGGCGCGTAAAGTTGCCGGGTCGTCGGGTGCGCGTAGAGCCCGGGTGTTGAGTCGGGCTTGAGCGTAGCCAGGTCGACGTGCAGACGTTCATGGCGCTTCAGGCCAGTGCGTTCGGGGGCGGTGACCTTGATGTCCTGCCATTTACAGGCGGCTTCAGGTTTTTCTTGCAGCGCAACGATCGACCTGGAAGTCGGCGCTGCGGGAATGTCCAGCGATTGGCGCAACGACGCGAGTTGAGCAATGCCGCTGATGAACGCCTTGATGGCCGCCGACCATTTATGCGTTTGCAGGTCTTCAGCGGATTGCTTGATGTCACGGTAGCTGTAGTACACCGTGACAGGGTAGGCCAGCTTGCCCATGAAAAACGAGTAGGCCTCGTGCAGGTCTTCACCCAGAACGTGCTTGATGGTTGCCCATTCACCCTGCTTTCTGTCATCGGACTGACAACCGAGCAATCGGCCCAACAACGCGGCATTGTCATGGAACAATTGACCGAACAGGTGCCCCTTGATGGGGTTGGATGCCAGCGTGACTTCGGCTCTGGTATTGCCCGAGGCCACCGGCGCGGCTCTTGTCGCCCGGTTGCTGGACGTTGCCATCCGCGTCTCCAGCAAGATCCGCTCGGGGTTCTCCAGGTTCATGAGTATCCAATCGAGCAGTGGGCCGCGTGTCTTCAGTTCGGCCAACAACTGGGCTTCGCTTGCGTATTCCTTCATCCCGTGCCGAGGACTGTGAGGGGCCAACAGCACCTGCGGCGCTGTGCTGTCTGCCGATGAACCGATCAGGTAGATGCCTGGCACCTTTACGGTTTGGCCGCTACTGACACCGAGGAACTCCAACGGCCGAATGATGGCGTGGGCACCTTCGACGGCGGCTCGGGCGATGGCGTCCGGCATGTCCATGACTTGGCGGACAAGGTCAAAACCGGTTTCGCTCAAGCGCTCCTGCAGTTTTTCTTCATGGGCGTGGTGCATCAGTTGCCAGGGCAGCTGCGTGTAGAAACGCTGCCGGCGAACCCTGTTTGCCTCTGTATCGGCGAGGGCTGCGCTGAGTATTTTCCGCTGATGCTCACCCGGTTTCAGATTGCGTATCAGGTCTTTGATGTAGCGTTCGTCGAAGCCTTGCGCAATGACCGTGGTGTCCAGGGACGTCAGTTTGAGGTGGACGGTGTCCAGATCCTTGAGGTGAGCCAACGCAAAATCGGTCAGGGTCTGGCTGCTGGATGCAGTCCTGGCACTCGCGCTGATCTCGACCTGGACCTTGTCGGGGTCGATGTTGAAGTTGTCTGCCTTGAGTTGTTTTTCCAGTTCATGGTGGGCAGTGCGCTGCAATGAGCGGATGCCGGTGAGGTAATCCTGGTCGTCCTTTACGTTTTTCAGGTATTGCTCAAGCAGTTCGCCATGCAGGATCAGCTCATTGATCGACGCCTTGGCCAGCCACGCCGGCAGTTTTTGCTGGGTGGCCAGGGACTGGGCAATGTCGGTCGCGCGACCGAGGCCAGTCATCGGCTCACGCAGGGCTACCAGATTCAACAGGTTGGCCAGCGGCGCGGGGGAGAGTGGGGTGGTCAGTGCACGGGTGACGAAGGCTTGGTCCAGATCAACAAAGGGCTTTTGCACATGGTCGAGAAAATGCCCATGAATCCGTTGCAGCGGCGCCAGCGTGTAGACTTTGCCCGGCGACCGCTCGCTGCGGCCGAGGTTTTCCAAGAGCATAAAACGATGATTTTCGTTTTCCAGGCGTCGTTCGAGCTCGTCCTTTAGCGGCGTCAGTGCCTTGAAGGCTTCGAATCCCAGTGCTGGCGTCCACAGAATGGCTTTGCCCGAGTGCACCGGATCCAGGCCACCGCGTTCAGTCAAGACAAAACAGCTGGCCAGTTTCAGCGGGGTTGCAGTGGTGCCAGCCTTCAACGCCAAGGCAAAGACTTCCGGTAAAAAGCCGTTCAATGCTGCTCGCTGCGAGTGTATGGGCGTATCGAGCACGGTTTTGATGATCGCCCGTTCTGACGCACCCAGGGTGCGCGAGACGGTGCGTAGCTTCAGTTCACTGCGCAGGGCCGTTGACAGGGTATGGGTAAAACTCGATTGCAAACTCGCCAGCGACAGGTTGACCAGGTTTCGCGCATCGGTGAACGTGCGGGTCGCCGTGGGAATGGCCGGGTGTTTTTCAAGAAGTTGATCGAGCGCCTGTTCGACCGAATTCAGCAGCGACAGCTCCTGTTTAGCCGACTCGGCGCGCACGGTGGCCGGTCGCGCGTTAATGCCGCGGTCCGGCCGTGTGCTCCAGCGTCCCTGGGCTTCAGCCAGCAGCAAGCGGTGATCGATCAATCCCCGGACGTCCAGGGCGTTGTCGAGCAGGGCGTGAGGGTCCAGCATGCCTTCGCTTTCACGGTAACGGCTCAACGCATGGCTGAGGTTTTGCCGTTGTTTATCCACGATGTCATGCATCAAGCGAGTAAACACCGAGCCGACGATGGGCTCACCGATGATCACCCGTTCGTTCGGTTGCAGACCCAGAAAGGTACTGCGTTCGTCCAATGACATGAAATTGAGCAATGTGTCTTCATGCCCCTCGCTTTCGAGCATCTGCAGGACGATTTTTTTCACCGCGGGCAGGTCGCTTGAGGCCTCGATGCCTCGGGACGGGCTGTACAGGAAACCCAACGAGTTGGCGCCGCCAATCATCAAGGTCGAGGCAAGCTCCGCAAAATGTTTGAAGGGGGCGGTGACCCGTACTTTTTCTATGCGAAGAGGGTCAATCGAGGCGGGGGCGAGGCTGACATTCATCAGTCGCTGGTATTGCTCTGTGGTCAAAGTGCCCTGCTGACGCTGGTGTAACAGTCTCGCGTGAAAAGTGTCACGCAAGCTCTCGGCGAAAAACGCCTGTCGCGACAAGCCATTGGCCATGGGCGTGTTCCAGAACGTCGCAAGCAGGCTGTGCAGGTGCGGGGTGAGACTCTGCGCGATTTCTTTTATTGCGCTTTCCCAGGCCTGGTTGTCGGCTTCGCTGCTGATGACGTGCTCGGGGTGTGCAAACACCCGGGAGTCGCCCCTTGGCCACTGGTTCGTCAGGTAAAAAACCAGCAGCGCGCTGCTCAATGGCATCGAGGCAACCGTATGCGTCGATTTGCCGTCATCAAACGCAGAACCTGTACCGACAAAGCTTTTCAGCTGCGTCAGGCGCTGGTCGAGTTTGGGGAACGACTTGTACAGCGAGTGCTTGAGGGTGTCGTCCAGCATTGATTGCAAGGTGGGCATCTTGACCAATTCGTCGATCATCGCCTTCAGGTTGTGTTCCTGCTGTTGCTTGAGCGTGAGTTCCTGATCTTCAAACACGGCACCGTCGATTTCGCGGGTGGAAATATCGCGTGCTGCGACGGCGGCCATGCGTTGTTCGATGGAGAGGAAACGCAACAGTTCACGTTGTCCAGTGGCCTGCGCCAACCACTCTTCAAGTTTGCTTTTGAGGTCGATCATGTCCGCGAATTTGATCAAGCCTTTCCACGGTGTGTAGAGCGTGACCTCGCCATTGCCGGGTCGGCTCATGGCAAAGCTGCCGGCCAACGGGATGTCGGCCTTGTCGGTCAAAGACAACAGCAGATTGAAGACCTGCATCGGTTTTACATGGCTTTTGCGGGCTGCCTGGGTCGGCAGGTAAACCGTCTTCAGCCAACTCAGATCGTCCAGGGTAAAGCCCAGCGCATTTTCCCGCTCGCCGGGTTGCCTGGCACTGGACGCGCGCTCAGCCTCGTCAAAAAAATACGGCAATGCAGGTATTGTCATGATGCTTCCTCGTTGGACTGCGACACTGTTCGGCGCAGGTCGTTGAATCGAGGGGCGACAATAGGGAGCGGGATCAGGTTGGGTGCGGTACATATTGCTTGCGCGAGAGACTTGACAGGACGCCGGTAAGAAAGCGCTTAATCGACATGTCGCCCGCCTCTAACAATAAAACTGGAGCTTCAGATGACCGCTTCGCCTGAAATGGCAGTCAGTTCGGCCAACTCAACCCTGGATTTCGATTCTCTCGTCCTGTTGCTCGAACGCATTTTCGTTCGGCACGGCACCTCCAACGAGGTTGCCAGGACACTGGCCCTCAACTGCGCCGGTGCCGAGCGCGATGGTGCCCACAGTCATGGCGTGTTCCGCATGCCCGGTTATGTGTCCACGCTCAAGAGCGGCTGGGTCAATGGCCAGGCCGTGCCTGTGGTCGAGGACGTGGCCTCGGGTTTTGTCCGGGTGGATGCCGGCAATGGTTTCGCCCAACCGGCGCTCGCCGCCGCACGCGCCTTGCTGGTGGAAAAGGCTCGCAGTGCCGGCATTGCGGTGTTGGCGATTCGTAACTCCCATCACTTCGCGGCGTTGTGGCCGGACGTCGAGCCGTTCGCCTATGAAGGGCTGGTGGCGTTGAGCGTGGTCAACAGCATGACCTGCGTGGTGCCACACGGCGCCGATCGCCCACTGTTCGGCACCAACCCGATTGCCTTCGCCGCCCCACGGGCAGACGGTGAGCCAATTGTCTTCGACCTGGCTACCAGCGCCATTGCCCATGGCGATGTGCAGATCGCCGCGCGCAAGGGCGAACGTTTGCCGCAGGGCATGGGCGTCGACAGCCTTGGCCAGCCGACCCAGGACCCGCAGGCAATTCTGGAGGGAGGCGCGTTGCTGCCGTTTGGTGGCCATAAAGGTTCGGCGCTGTCGATGATGGTGGAGCTCTTGGCGGCGGCGTTGACCGGCGGCAACTTCTCGTTCGAGTTCGACTGGAAGAACCACCCGGGGGCCAAGACTCCGTGGACCGGCCAACTGTTGATCGTTATCGATCCGGCCAAGGCGGCCGGGCAGAGCTTTGCCGAGCGCAGCCAGGAGTTGGTGCGGCAGATGCACGGTGTGGGGCTCAAGCGGTTACCGGGTGATCGGCGTCATCATCAGCGCGCCAAGTCCAGCGCGGGCGGCATCCAGCTGGATGCGGATACGCTGGCGAATTTGCGGGAATTGGCTGGCGACTAGATATTGAAATGTGGACCTGTGGGAGCGAGCAAGCCCGCTCCCACAAGGAATGCATTTCATTTTGAGGTTGTTTGCCGGTAGTGCTTACCGTCGCCCCAACAACAAGCCCACGACCAACCCAAAACCTGCGGAAATGGCCACGGTCTGCCATGGGTGTCCACCTATGTAGGTTTGTGTGGCTTCGACCGCCGGCAGGGTCCGAGCGCGGACGCTGGTAACGGAGTCCCGTGCCTGTTGGAGTTTCTGGGAGATTTGTCCACGAAGCGTGTCTGCTTCTTCACCGACCAGTGACGCACTGCTCTTGAGCAGTTTTTCCGACTCTTCGATCAGCGACTGAAGTTCGCTGAAAGCCTGGTCCTTGATCTGGTCTTCGGCAGCTTGTGCGGCGGTTTTGCGGGCCATTGGGTGACTCCTTGCAGGTAATGGACAGTGAACAATGGAGTCCGCCGCGATAGAAAAAGTTGCAGTGACATTGCGTGCGGACGCCATCCTGTTGAAAAATCCAGCGCAGGACATTTCTTCCTACAGTGTAAGATGTAGCCTATTTACGCAGCAGGTAATTTCCCATGAGTTTCAATCTGGCCGACAAACCCCTTGCCGAGCGCGCAGCGCTGGAAGACGAGAAATCCCGTCTGTTCGAACTCTGGCAAAACAACCTGGGCAAGGCCAAGGGCGAAGCCGCACGTCTGTTCGGTGAGCGCGCCAAGCGCAAGGGCAAATGGGCCGAGTGGGTGCGCGCCGAGCTGGATGGCATGTCGCCACCGGAGTTCTCGAACATGGTGCGAAGTGAAGTCAATCGGCTGATGGCCGCCAAATAATTTCTCGCGGCTGTACCCGATCTACTGTAGGAGCGAGCAAGCTCGCGATGGACGTCAACGATAACGAGGGCTTTCTGGGAGACCACGCTGTCCAGACGTTTTTCGCGAGCGTGCTCGCTCCTACAGGAAGCTGGCGGCAATCGCTTCACGCACCTTCACGACCACAGGATCGAGCTGGGTGCTGGTGCGCCAACCCATTTCAATCGGGTAGCGCGGCAACGCCAAGGGGCAGGGCAGCAGTGCCAGGCCGCTGAGCGTGGCGATGCTTCGGGCGGCATGGGCTGGGATGGTCGCCACCGCCTGGCTGCCCTTGAGCAGATGCGGCAACGCGGCGAAATGCGTGGTCGAAGCGCACACCCGGCGGCTAAGGCCCAGTGCGGCCAATCCTTCGTCAGTGATCCCGATAAAGCCACCCGATGACACCAGGATATGTTCACGGGTGACGAACTCTTCAAGCTCGATGGTTTGCTGTCCCGCGGCAAGACTCATCGGGTCGACCAGGCACAGGTAATCGCCTTCACCCAATACCTGGCGACTGAGCAACCGCTCGGCAAACCCGCCGGCCGTGATTGCCAGATCGATGCTGCGTTCCATCAAGGCGTGGGCGACGATCTGACTGTGGGTCTGGCGGAAGATCAGCCTCAGTTTCGGCGCGCAACGGGCGATTTCCTCGATCAAACGGCGACCGTAGGCGATTTCGAAATCATCCGACATGCCCACTGTGACCGAGCGCCCTTCGTAGTGATGGGCCGCCGGGTCAACCATCGCCAGGCTTTGCCGGCATTTGTTCAGCGCGTCGCTGACCACCGGCTTCAACTGATTAGCCTTGAGCGTCGGCGCCAGGCCGCGGCCGGTGCGCACAAACAACTGATCGCCATACAGCTCGCGCAGCCGGCGCAATGCCGCGCTTACCGCCGACTGCGTGACGCCCAGGCGCAACGCCGCGCGGCTGGCGCTGGACTCTTCGTGCAAGGCTTCGAAAACTTTGAGTAAGTTAAGGTCGACGGTGGCGATATTCATTTGGTTCATATCATTTAGCAGTGAGTTGGGCTTTATTGATGATCCGATGCCATCCGAGAATGAGCAACACCCGATTCGAATGGAGTTACCGCAATGCCCAAGTCAATCGTTGCAGCACTGCAAATCGGCGCTCTACCCGGCGGCAAGGCTGAGACCCTGGAGCAGATTCTCTCGTACGAAAATGCCATCCTTGAAGCCGGTGCGGCGTTGGTGGTCATGCCCGAAGCGTTGCTGGGTGGTTACCCGAAGGGCGAGGGGTTCGGCACGCAACTGGGTTACCGACTGCCGGAAGGCCGGGAAGCATTTGCCCGATATTTCGCCAACGCCATCGATGTGCCTGGCGCGGAAACCGAAGCGCTGGCGGGGCTGTCGGCGCGCACCGGGGCCAATCTGGTCATTGGTGTGATCGAGCGCGCTGGCAGCACCTTGTACTGCACCGCGCTGTATTTCGATCCGCAGGCTGGACTGGTCGCCAAACACCGAAAGCTGATGCCCACGGGCACCGAACGGCTGATCTGGGGCAAGGGTGATGGCTCGACCTTACCGGTGATCGACAGCCAGGTAGGGCGGATCGGCGCGGTGGTGTGCTGGGAAAACATGATGCCGCTGTTGCGCACCGCGATGTACGCCAAAGGCGTGGAGGTGTGGTGCGCACCCACGGTGGACGAGCGGGAGATGTGGCAGGTGAGCATGCGCCACATCGCCCATGAAGGGCGTTGCTTCGTGGTCAGCGCCTGTCAGGTCCAGGACTCACCGCAGGCCCTGGGCGTGGAGATCCCCCATTGGCCGGCGGACCGTCCGTTGATTGCCGGTGGCAGCGTGATCGTCGGGCCGATGGGGGACATACTCGCCGGGCCGCTGCGGGGAGGGCGCGGATTACTCACCGCCCAAATCGACACCGACGACCTGATCCGCGCGCGTTACGACTACGACGTCGTCGGTCATTACGCGCGCCCCGACGTGTTCGAGTTGACCGTGGATGAGCGTGCCAAACCCGGCGTCAGGTTCAACACTTGACCGGCACCTCCGGGTTTTCCATGACCTGGAGGATCGAGGCTTCCGGATCGAAATCGTCTTCTTCCAGCTCGATGAATTCCTCCGGCAGGAAGATGTTCAGCACGATAGCGCACAACGCGCCGACGGTAATCGGCGATTCGAAGATGTTATGCAGCGCCTTGGGTAGCTCGCGCAACACTTCCGGCACGGCCGCCACACCCAGGCCCATGCCGATGGAAATCGCCACGATCAGCATGTTGCGTCGATGCAATCCGGCTTCGGCGAGGATCTTGATCCCGGCCACGGCGACGGTGCCGAACATCACCAGTTCAGCACCGCCGAGCACCGGCTTGGGCATCAGCTGCAGCACGGCGCC
This sequence comes from Pseudomonas sp. G5(2012), assembly GCF_000408945.1. NCBI lineage: Bacteria > Pseudomonadati > Pseudomonadota > Gammaproteobacteria > Pseudomonadales > Pseudomonadaceae > Pseudomonas > Pseudomonas sp. G5(2012). The sequence continues at coordinate 80,260 of NZ_APIO01000033.1, read as the reverse complement.
GATCATCGGGAACAGCCCCAGCAGCACCAACAGGCCGGCAATGAAAAACGCCACGTAGCGGCTGGCCACGCCGGTCAGCTGGATCACCCCGTTGTTCTGCGCGAAGGTCACCATCGGCATGCTGTTGAACACCGCGGCCATGGCTGAGTTGAGGCCGTCGGCGAGCAGCCCGGATTTGATTCGGCGAATGTAGACCGGGCCTTTGACCGGTTGACGGGAAATCATCGAGTTGGCGGTCAGGTCACCGGCCGCTTCCAGCGGCGACACCAGGAAAATTACCGCCACCGGGACGAACGCCACCCAGTCGAAGGCAAAGCCATACTTGAACGGTACCGGCACGCTCATCAGCGGCACGGCCGGCAAGCTGGTGAAATCGACGTGGCCCAGCATCCAGGCGACGGCGTAGCCGAGGGTCAGGCCGATGACAATCGCACCCAGGCGCAGGAACGGCACGTCCACCCGGTTCAATATCACGATGGTGCCGAGCACCAGGGCTGCCAGGCCCAGGTGACTGGCCGCGCCGAGGTCGGGGGCGCCGAAGCCGCCAGCGATGTCGGTCATGGCGACCTTGATCAACGACAGGCCCATCAGGGTGATGATGGTGCCGGTCACGACCGGGGTGATCAGCATCCGCAGCTTGCCGATGAACTGGCTCAACACCACTTCGATGAAGGCGGCGAAGAAGCACACGCCGAAGATCGTCGAAAGGATTTCATCGGTGCCGCCGCCCCGGGCCTTGACCATGAAACCGGCACTGAGGATGACGCTGATGAACGAGAAACTGGTGCCTTGCAGGCACAACAGGCCCGAGCCCACCGGACCGAAGCGCCGGGCCTGGACGAAAGTGCCCAGGCCCGAGACGAACAGCGCCATGCTGATCAGGTAGGGGATTTCGCTCTGCAAGCCCAGGGCACTGCCCATGATCAGTGTCGGGGTAATGATCCCGACGAAGCTGGCGAGCACGTGCTGCAGCGCGGCGAACACCGTGGCGGTGAGGTGCGGGCGGTCGTCGAGGCCGTAGAGCAGGTCACTGTGGCGCGGGGTTTTTTCAGGGGAAGTCATGGTGGTTTATGTGCCGGGAGGCGGGGCCGGGTCAGAAAATGGAGGCGCAGGATGCCAGAAAGACTTTGAAACAGAAACTCGGGATTGTCCCAATCCCGTAGTGAGGGCATTCATCTGTGGTGGGTGGATTTATCTGTGGCGAGGGGATTTATCCCCTCGCCACGGATACATACCCAAGGCACAGAGTGTTCAGGCAAACGCCGCGAGCAGGTCCTCTTCAAACGCCTTCTGCGCATCCCCCGGTACCTGCGCGCGATGGCGAGCAAGGTGAAACGCCACCTCGAAACTCAAGTCGTCGCGACGTACTGGCCGCAGCAAACCCTTGTCCTCCCAACTGCGGGCGAAATGACTGGGCAGATATCCCACATGCTTGCCAGACAGGATAAAGGCGAGGGTGCCTTCAACCTGCTCCGAGCGCGCCGAGCAGACCTTGCCTTGAAAGGGCTCGTCGCTGCGCAGGAAACGGTAGGGGTGATCGACCCGGTCGCACGCCTGGAGCGCCTGGTCATCCGGCGCCTCGTCGGTGAACAAGGGATGGCCAACGGCGCAATACAGGTGCTGGGTTTCGGTAAACAGCTCGCGGTAGTCAAACGCGCTCTGGATCTGCGAGAAATAGCCGATGGCCAGGTCCAGCCGCTGCTGCAACAGCAAGCGCTCCATGTCGCCGGGCATGGCGCTCATCAACTCGATGCGCACCGATTCGTCACGCTCGCGAAAGCGCCGGATCGCTTCGGCCACCCGCTGCAGCACCGATTGGTCGAGCGCTTCGGACAAGCCCAGGCGCACCTCGCCGATCAAGCGCCCGGCCACGCCGTTGGACTGGTGACGAAACGCCTCGATGGACTGGAACAGGCTGCGCGTCGCACTAAGCAATTGTTCGCCTTTGGGCGTGATCCGAAAGCCACCCTTGCCACGGCTGCACAAGCGATAGCCGAGACGGGTCTCCAGCCGGGCCATTTGCTGGCTGATGCTCGACTGGCTCAGGCCCAGTTCACCCTGGGCTGCGCTGAAGCCACCGCACTCGACCACGCTGACAAACAGGCGCAGCAATTGAAGGTCCAGGTCATGCAGTTGACCGAGCATCAAACATTACTCCGGGATAATGTCAGGTTAACAATCTTTATATTTTACCAATGTAATCGACGACGCATCCTGCATCCACTTTCCCCGGTCAGGTGTTGGTCATGAATTGCCTATTCAAGCTGTGTGTTCCCGCGCTGTTCGTTGCCATGGCCACCGCGGCTCAGGCCGAGGACAAAGTCGTCAATCTGTACAGTTGGGCCAATTACGTCGCGCCCGAAACCCTGCAGCGCTTTGAACAGGAAACCGGTATTCACGTGCGCTACGACACGTTTGATGCGCCGGAAGTGCTGGAAACCAAATTACTCACCGGCGGCAGTGGCTATGACGTGGTGGTGCCGTCGTCCAGTGTCCTGGCCCGTGGCCTGGCGGCCGGTGCGTTGCAAGCCATCGCCCACGAAGGCTTGAAGGGCTACGCCAACCTTGATCCGGATCTGCTGGAGAAACTCGCGACTGTCGATCCCGGCAATCAATATGGCGTGCCCTACACTTGGGGCACCCTGGGGCTGGGAATGAATGTCGACGCGGTACAACAGCGCCTCCCGAACATGCCGCTCAACAGCCTGGACCTGCTGTTCAAACCCGAGTACGCCAGCAAGCTCAAGGACTGCGGCATTGCGATCATCGACTCGCCGCAGGAAGTGATCGGCCTGGCATTGCATTACCTGGGCAAGGACCCCTACAGCACCGACAAGAAAGATCTCGACGCGGCGCAAGCGCTGCTGCATCAACTACAGCCTTCGGTGCTGTATGTCGCAAGCGGCCGGCAGATCAACGACCTGGCCAACGGCAGCGTCTGCCTGGCCCTGGCTTACAACGGTGATGCCAGCATGGCTGCCGATCAGGCGCGCAAAGCCAACAAGCCCTATGAAATCGCCTATCGGATTCCCAAGGAAGGCACCCTGGTTTGGCAGGACAACCTGGCGATCCCCAAGGATGCGCCACACCCGGAAGCCGCGCGCCAATTCATCGAATTCATGTTGCGCCCCGAGTCCGTCGCCGCGCTTACCAACACACTGTTCTTCGCCACCGCCAACCAGGCAGCGACGCCGCTGGTCGACGAGGCGGTGCGCAGCGACCCGGACATATTTCCACCCGCCGACATCCGTCAGCGCCTGTACGCCGACCGCAGCATGAACCTCAAGGACATGCGCCAGCGTACCCGCGTGTGGACCACTTTCCGTAGCCGCCAATAACAAGGAACCTTCAATGGACGTCCCCCTGCAGAACGACCAGGCCATCACCCGTGACAGCCTTTATGGAACCGCCGCCGAAAGCACCTATGCCGGCATCACAAGTTTCATGCGTCGACGCTACAGCCGCGACTTGCGCGGCGTCGACGTCGCGGTCAGCGGCGTGCCGTTCGACACCGCGACCAGCAACCGCCCCGGCGCCCGCTTCGGTCCCCGGGGAATCCGTGCCGCGTCCACCGGGATCGCCTGGGAGCGCCACTGGCCGTGGACCTTCGACCCATTCGATCATCTGGCGGTGGTCGACTTCGGTGACTGCGACTTCGACTACGGTTCGCCGCAGTCGACTCCCGAACGTATCGAAGCCCATGCCGGGCACATCCTCGATGCGGGCAGTGCCATGCTGACCTTCGGCGGCGACCATTTCATCACCTATCCGCTGCTCAAGGCCCATGCGCGCAAGCATGGTGCGCTGTCGCTGATTCACTTCGACGCTCACAGCGATACCTGGCCGGACGAAGAGGGCAAGCGCATCGACCACGGCACCATGTTCTGGCATGCGGCCAAGGAAGGACTGGTCGATCCGTCACGTTCGGTGCAGATCGGTTTACGCACCACCAACGATGATCACCAGGGCTTTGCGGTGCTGGACGCGCGGCAGGTGCACCGGCGTGGCGTCGATGCGATCGTCGAGGCCATTCGTGCAAGGGTCGGCGACAACCCGGTGTACCTGACGTTCGACATCGATTGTCTCGACCCGGCGTTCGCACCGGGCACCGGCACCCCGGTGTGTGGCGGCTTGAGTACCGTGCAGGCGCTGGAAATCCTCGGCGGCTTGCGCGGGATCAACCTGGTGGGCATGGATGTGGTGGAGGTGGCGCCGGCCTACGACAATGCGGACATCACTTCATTGGCGGCGGCGACGCTGGCGATGGAGATGCTGTGCCTGTATGCGGCGAAACATAAGCTCGATCTGTAACACACGCTCCTACAGGGGGCGGTGTCAGGCCACCGGAATTTTCGGTAGATCCAGGGTTACACCCCCGCTGAACCGCGCGAACGACCCGGCTATGGATTCGTGCGGCACGCCCTTGGGCACATCACTGACCCCGTCGAGCCGCGCCAGATGCTCTTCGTCCAGTTCTACGCTCAACGCCCCCAGGGTTGCATCCAGTTGTTCACGGGTGCGCGAGCCCAGGATCGGAATCAGCGTGGTGGTCGAGCGCCTGGCTTGTTCGCGCAACCAGGCAATGGCCACGTGGGTGGGGCTCGCGCCCAGCTCCGTGGCGACGGCCAGCAGGGTATCGAGCAGGGCGGTCTCGCGGGCGCTTTTCTCGGCGTGAACCAACATCCCCAGTTTGCTGGCGCGGTTGTCGCCATCGCCAGTGCGGTATTTGCCGGTGAGAAAACCTCCTCCCAGCGGTGACCACAGGGTCGCGGCCAGGCCCAGGGCTTCAGCCATGGGCAGTTGTTCGCGTTCGGCGCTGCGTTCGGCCAGGCTGTACTCGACCTGGATCGCAGCAATCGGCGCAAAACCGCGCACTTCGGCCAACAGGTCGGCGCGGGCGATGCGCCACGCCGGAAAGTTCGACAGCCCGGCGTAATGGATCTTGCCGGCGCGCACCAGGTCGTCGAAACCGCGCAGGATCTCTTCCATCGGCGTCACGCCGTCGCTCATGTGTGCCCAGAACAGGTCCAGGTGATCGGTTTTCAGCCGCTTCAAGCTCTCTTCAACGGCGCGAACCATATTCTTGCGGTTATTACCGGTGTGGGAAATGCCGGCGTCCGGCGTCGTGCCCAGCGTGTATTTACTGGCGATGACCAGATGGTTGCGTTCGACTGCAATGAATTCGCTGAGCATGGCTTCCGACTGGCCCGCTTGGTAGCCGTTGGCGGTGTCGATGAAATTACCGCCCGCGGCGAGGTAACCATCAAAGATCCGCTTGGCTTCTTCGCGCTCGGCACCATGACCCCAGCCGGTGCCAAAGTTGCCGGCACCCAACGCCAGTTCGGAAACCCGCAAGCCGGTTTTACGGCCGAAAACTTTGTAATGCATGGGGGAGACTCCTGAGGGACCGTTCGAATAATTTATATGTTATGTGTCATCTATTAAATATGATGCCAATCATATTTTCCGTCAAGGCGTATTTTCCTTTAGCGAAAAGCACACAAACGGCGTGAGATTTCACAGATGACGCTGTCGACGGGTGGCATACTGCCGCGCATGAATGTCGACTCTCCCCTCAGTGCCTGGCAGCACGCGATCGAACAGAAGGGTTTCGTCCAGGACGAAGCTCAGGAACATGCCGTCTGGGCTCTGCAAAAGTGCCATGAAGCGCTTCATGAAGGCCGCAGGCCGATGATGGGCGTGTACCTCTGGGGTCCGGTCGGGCGTGGCAAGACCTGGTTGATGGACCAGTTCTACCAGAACCTGCGGGTGCCGGCCCGGCGTCAGCATTTCCACCATTTCATGGGTTGGGTGCACCAGCGTTCATTCCAGCTCACCGGTACCGCCGACCCATTGAAGGCCTTGGCCCGCGAACTCAGCGAAGAGGTGCGCGTACTGTGCTTCGACGAATTGTTCGTCAATGACATCGGCGACGCGATCATCCTCGGGCGCCTGTTCCAGGTGATGTTTGAACAGGGCGTGGTGGTGGTCTGCACCTCCAACCTGCCACCGGACCAGCTGTACGCCGACGGTTTCAACCGCGATCGCTTCACGCCGGCCATCGCCGCGATCAAGCAGCACATGCAAGTGATCGCGGTGGACGGCGGCGAAGACCATCGCCTGCATCCGGGGCAGGGCTTGCAACGTTACTGGGTGGCGGCGCCCGGTCAGCCCAGTGCATTGGCAGACGTATTCAAGGTACTGACCCTGGGCCAAGCGGTTTCCAGCGCGCCGATCAAGGTCGGCTACCGTTCGCTGGAAGTGGTTCAGGCCAGCCAGAGCGTGCTTTGGTGCCGTTATGCCGACCTCTGCGAGCAGCCCTTTGCCGCGATGGATTTCATGACCCTGTGCGACACCTTCAGCGCTATTCTTCTAGGTGACGTGCCCAACCTCAGCGCGCAAAAGCGCGCCGGGCGCATTGCCCGGGGCACTGAGGACGGGGTCGAGCGCGTGGTGGCAGGCGACCGGGAATTGCCGCAGTTGTCGGTGCACGATGATGGCGTACGGCGTTTCATCGCGCTGGTGGACGAGTGTTACGACCGTAAAGTGCCGCTGTACCTCGAAGCCCAGGTGCCCATGGACGCGCTTTACACTGAGGGCTACCTGGAATTTCCGTTCCGCCGCACCCTCAGTCGCCTGCAGGAAATGCAGCTGCAACGTTTTGCCGAGGCGTGAATTCCAGGAGGCGTGAACATGAATCAACCTCTGTCACACCATTTGTTGACCATGGCCTATCAGAATGCCTGGGCCAATCACCGGTTGGCCAAGGCCTGGTGTCAGTTGAGCCAGGAGGCGTTGGCGGCCCCCCGGGTCAGCTTCTTTCCCAGTATCATCGCAACCCTCAACCACATCCTGACCTGCGACTGGTTTTACGTGGATGCCCTTGAGCGCGAGTTGCGCGGTGACGACCCTCATCCTGATTGCTACGTGTTCTTCAAGGACGACGAGCCGTTTACCCAGGCCGTCGACCTCAAGCGCGAACAGGCGCAGGTCGACCGGCGATTGATCGCCTACTGCGAACAAATGCGCGACGTCGACCTCGGCAAGATCGTGACCATTGCCCGGGATACACCGCAATACGACAGCCGCCTGCGCCTGCTGTCGCATCTTTTCGAGCATCAGATTCATCATCGCGGGCAGGTGCACGCGATGCTCAGTGGGACTTCGGTGAAGCCGCCGCAGCTGGACGAGTTTTTCTGTGCCGGCGAGTCGCACCTGCGGGCTGAGGATTTTGCCGAGCTGGGATGGACCGAAGCGTTGATCTGGGGGCATTGAGATAAAAGATCGCAGCCTGCGGCAGCTCCTACACCGAACTCTGAGCTGCCGCAGGCTGCGATCTTTTGATCTTGCAACACACATGACGCTCAGGATAGGGTCGTAGTCCGATGCTGACGTATCGGGACTACTTTATGTGATCGAGGATGGAAATGGATTCCGCAGAAATTCTTGTGCTTCAAGCCAGCTATACCAATCCGGTACATGCCGAGGCGATCTGCCTGGTATTGAACAGTTACGCCGAAGATCCAATGGGGGGTGGTCATTCTCTTCCTGCCACAGTGCTGGAGCATCTGCCGGCTGAATTGGCCAAGCGCCCCCATGCGTTCAGCGTGCTGGCCTTCGTGGGCGGCGAACCGGCCGGGTTGATCAATTGCTTTGAAGGGTTTTCGACCTTTGCCTGTCGGCCATTGGTCAACGTGCACGACGTGGCGGTGGTGCCGAAGTTTCGCGGCTTGGGTCTGAGCCAGCGGATGCTGCACAAGGTCGAGGACATCGCTCGCCAGCGCGGCTGCTGCAAGATCACCCTTGAGGTGCTGGAAGGCAATGGGCCGGCGCAGGCGTCCTACACCAGGTTCGGCTTTGCCCCGGGAGAGTTCGATCCGGCGCACGGGCGCATGATGTTCTGGATCAAGCCGCTTTAATCCCCCTGTGTAGGAGCGAGCATGCTCGCGATGGACTCAAGGACAACGAGGGGTATCTGGTGCCCCGCGTCATCGTTGACCACCATCGCGAGCATGCTCGCTCCTACAGAAAGACAGACAGGCAGAAGTCGATCATTTCGGCCTATAGGACTCGGTCATTTGCGCGGTTTGATCGTCCGGCACTCGCAGTTCCTTCGCCTGGCCTGGCGTGATGTTGCCCAGCGCCACCTGCTGGTTGTAGTGCAAGGTCTCGTAGTAGTAGCGCATGCGTTCGGCGCCGCCTTCGGCAAAGGCGCTGGCGGAGCCTAACGTCATCAGGACTGCGAGGATCAACGTGGATCTTTTCATGGTGTGCCTCCCACTTACAGATGTCGGATGCCTTTCGTCCATGAGTCAATGAATCAAAGTCGAACGCTCATTATCCGCCGATTCCGTTAAATGGGAATTAACATCGCCTCTAGAGTGTCCAGTCCAGGCTCAGGGTCACCGTGCGCGGATCGCCCCAATACACACCGTTATAGAACCCGACGTTATCGTAGTACTTCTTGTCGAACAGGTTGTTGACGTTCAACGAGGCTGACAGGTGCCGCTCGAATGCGTAGCGCGACATCAGGTTGACCACGGTGTAGGCCTGCTGGCGGATGTCCGTGCGCGCGGTGACCAGGCTGCCATCGGCGCCGCGCCCGACCGGGCGACTGGCGTTGCGATACACGTCGCTCTGCCAGTTCACTGCAGCACCCACGGTCAACGGCTGCCACTCGCCGGGCAAGTGATAAGCCGTGGAGAAGCGCAGCATGTTCAACGGTTGGTTGGTGTTGTTACGTTCCTTTTCACCGTTGACCGAGTGGGTGTAGGTGTAACCGGCGGTCATGTTCCAGCCCTGCATGACTTCGCCTGACGCCTCGGCTTCAAAACCCTGGACTTTGTTGCCCTTGCCGCCGGACTTGAAGAACTCTTCGCCGGTGACCGGGTCCGGCGGAACGGAATCGTCAAGTTCCGCGACGTTGTCCTGCTTGCTCCAGAACAACGCGGTGGCGAGGTTCAATCGCTCTTCGAGCAGGCTGCCCTTGAGACCCAGTTCATAGTTACTGCCGACCACAGGTTCAAGGTACTTGCGATTGCTGTCGCGGTTGGATTGTGGTTTGAAAATATCGGTGTAGCTGACGTATGCGGTGTACTGCGGGGTGAGGTCGTAGAGCAACCCGGCGTACGGCGTCCACATATCATTGTGCTGTTGGCTGCTGTGGTCGACGCTGGTCAGTTGCAGGTTGGCGTCATAGGCGTTGGTGGTGCTTGAGGCCTTCCAGCTGCCGTAGCGGCTGCCGAGTACCGCGTGCAGTTCATCGGTGAGGCTCAGGCGCGTGGCCAGGTAGCCGGCCTTTTGCCGAGTGTTGTCTTTAGCCCCGGAAAGGCCGGTGACGGTGTCGGGAAACTTGCCGATGTTGCCCATGTACTTCCAGTCGGGGACGTTTTCGTAATCCGCGGCCCGTGGGCCGTCTTGCGTGAAAGGACTTTCTTCGCTGCGTTCGGCCTCGCCATAGCCGACCATCATTTCGTGGTAGCGTCCCAGCAGTGTGTAGGGGCCGGACACGTTGAAGTCATAGGCTTTCATTTTTTGCGTGCCGATCATGTGACTGACGTTGGCGACCATGCCGCTGCGGTCCGCCTCGGGAAAGCCGCCACCGGCATAGTAGATCTTGCCGTCGGTGTCACTTTCACGGTGGGTGTAGGCGGCCTTGAGTTGCCACCCGCCACCGAGCTGGTGATCGAGGTTGGCGAACGCAGTCTTGTCCTTGAGCGGCCAGGAACTCCAGGACGTGGCCATGTTGGTCGAGCGCCCAAGGTTGGCCTTGCTGCCGTCAGCGTTCCAGTACGGCACCGTGCCCCAGGACGTACCTTGCACGTGCTTGTCCTGATAGTCGTAACCCACCGCCAGCAGGGTGTCGTCGGTCAGGTCGGCCTCGAGCACCCCGTAGCCGACTTCCCGTTGCTGCTGGTATTTGTCCCGGTACGAATCGCTGTCGCGATAGGCCACCACTCCACGACCGCGCAGTCGCCCGTCGAAAGCCAGCGGACCGCCGACGTCCAGGTAGCTGTAGTAGTCGTCATAGCTGCCGCCACTGACGCCGGTCTTGGCCTCCCACTGCGAAGTCGGTCGCTTGCGCACCATGTTGATGGTGGCCGAAGGGTCGCCTGCGCCGGTGGTCAAGCCCGTTGCACCGCGTACCACTTCGATGCGGTCGTAGATGATGGTGTCGGAATCGGACTTCATGTAGCTAAAGGTATTCAGCATGCCATCGACCTGGAAATTGTTGATCGTGTAGCCACGCGAGGAATAGCTGACACGGTCCGAGTCGTTGTGCTGGACCACCACGCCTGTGGTCTGGCTCATGGCTTCGGACAGGCTACCGAGTTTGAAATCGTCCATTTGCTGGCGCGTGACCACGGAAACCGATTGCGGCGTGTCCTTGATCGACAGGTTCAGGCGGGTGGCCGTGCTCATGGCACCGGTGGTGTACGACTCGGTGTTTTCAGTAGTGCTGCCCAGGTTCTGGGCGGTGACGTTGGTGGCACCGAGCATGAGGGTGGACGCCAGCGGGGCGGGCTCGGTCTCGGATTCAGCCAGTAGATCCGGGCTCAGTGCGGCGCCGCACAGGCCAAGGGTAAAAGTCATGGAACGGGTGATAGGCGCGAACATCGCGGCCGACTCCTTGTCGTCGAGGGAAAATTCCGTTTATGCAAAGACGAAGGAGGGGGGAGGGATTTAGGGGTAAACGAGAATAATTATTATTATGACGTTGCTTCCTACAACACGAAACAACTGTGGGAGCGAGCCTGCTCGCGATGGCGATGGATCAATCAACATCAATGTTGACTGTGCCGACGTCATCGCGAGCAGGCTCGCTCCCACAGGTTTGAATGGTGTTGAAAGGACTACTTTTGCACGACTTCAGGCAAGACTGGCGCAGCTTTTGGCTTGATCAGGCTGAAATCGATCAAGGGCCGCTGTTGCCGCTCATAAGGGTTGCCGATCAGCAATGGGCGCGCCTTGAAGCTGTCGCTGACCACGCTCTTGCTGCGATCGAGTTCATCGAAACTCAACCCCGCCAGGTCTGCCCAGGTATGGATCATGTGCGAACTGCTGTACGGGCGCCCCAGGTCGCCGGCAAAGTTCCAGTCGTGGGTTTCGCGCCACTTTGGCGAGGCCCAGGCCATGAACGGGATGGTATACATCGGCGCCGTCGGCTTGCTCTCGTTGCGCCCGAGGGTGCCATGGCCAGGGGAGTCGAACACGTCTTCGCCGTGGTCGGAGAGGTAGAACAGGAAGCCATTCGGGTCAGACTTGGCGAAGTCCTTGATCAGGCTCGACACCACGAAGTCGTTGTACAGCACGGCGTTGTCGTAGCTGTTATAGGTGGGCAGTTGATCGTCCCTTACGCCGGCCGGAACACCGTTGCGATCCTTGAACTTGTCGAAGGTCGCAGGGTAGCGGTACTGATAGCTCATGTGCGTGCCAAGCAAATGCACCACGATCAGCTTGCGCGGTGCCGCGTCGGCCAGGGCCTTGTTGAACGGCTCGATCACATCGCCATCGTACTGGGCGGCATTCTGGTTGCGATTGTTGTTCAGGTACACCTGTTCGTCGGCCTGCTCGGAAAAGGTCGTGAGCATGGTGTTGCGCTTGGTCATGGTCTGCTGGTTGGTGATCCAGAACGTCTTGTAGCCAGCCTGTTTCATCATGGCGACCAATGACGGCGTGGACAGGTACAGCTCAGGGTTTTCTTCGTCGGCGAAAGTCAGAACCTGTTGCAATGCCTCGATGGTGTAGGGGCGCGGCGTGATGACGTTATCGAAGACCGCCAGTTGGTCCTTGAGCTTGTCCAGTTCCGGGGTGGTTTGCCGAGGATAGCCGTACAGGCTCATGCGCTGTCGGTTGGTGGATTCGCCGATCACCAACACGAGGGTGGCGGGCTGGTTGGCCGTCGAATCCTTGAAGTTGTGCAGTGGTGCGGCCTTGCTCGCGCTGTGCAGCATCTGCTGCATGTTGGCCAGGGTATCGAGGTAGCGGTGATAGGCCACGGCCATCTGCCACGGCACAGCCGGCTCGATGCGTGTTTCGAATTTCTCGAAGCCCTCGGCGAAGCTGCCGGTACGCAGGGTTTGTTTGACCAGCGGATAACCGACCACGCCGACCAGTATGGCGGCGGCCACCGCCAGGGCCTTGGCGCGAGGCAGGTACACCGGGCGCAGGCGTGTCCACAGGAAATAGCCGACCGCGGTGTGCGCGAGGAAGGCCGGAACCATCCACCAGGCAAAATACTGGGTCATGTATTCGCCAGCTTCGGACACGTTCGACTCGAACATGATGAAGATGACGCTTTGGGAGAATTCCTGCTGATAAATGAAGAAGTAACCGAGGCTGGCCATCGAGCACGCCCACAGCACCACGCCGATGACCGCGGCCATCACTCGGGTTTGCCTCGGGAACAACAGCATCGGCGCCAACCAGATGGCACTCATCACGAACGCCTGGCGAAACCCGGTGAAACCGGAGGTGCCGGTCAGCTGGATCAACAGCTGGGTGATGCCGGAAAAATACCAGAAGAACAGGAACAGCCAGAGGAACCCTGCCCAATCGAAACCTTCCGCAGACGAATCGCTGCGTTTAAACCAAGTCATTCAACGCTCCAGCCAGTAGTCACTCGTACCGCCAGGCCACGCAAGCGCCGAAAACGGCGGCCGCGCACAGTCCAGGCGGCGCACAATGCGCCGGAGTATCAACAGGCGAATGTGAAAATTTCGTGAGTGATCGCAGGCAAAAGGGGATACGGCGCGCCGGAAGCAGTGCAGTACTACTTCCGACAAAGGCGAGGAGATCAGGCGTGCGGTGCCCGCTGGGGCAATGGCAAGGGCTGTTGGCCCTGAATCAGCAAGCGCAATTGCGCCAGCTCCTGTTTCAACTGGTCACGCTCGTCTTTCAACTGACGCAATTCATCGCGACGGATAGTGACGTAAAGGGTTTGTGCTGGCAGTGCGGTGTGTACTGTGCCCATTGCTCACCTCGCAAATGGCGTGTCTCAACTGTAGGTTGGCCGCCGAAATCGGTGGCTCATCTACTATCGGCGCCAATTTTGATTTCTTTTGCCCCTGAAGGGAACTTTTTTATTTTTCATGGTCGTTGTGTCTTCGGCACGATTCCCGACGTTATCCATCAGGATCGGGCACAATGCCCGGAAACTTCATGCCAACGCTCTGGACTAACCTCATGAGTCGCGTTGGGCTATAACCTTTGACACACTTTTATTTGTAGTAGGGAGCATCAGCACATGCAACTCGGGATTATTGGACTGGGCCGCATGGGCGGCAATATTGCGCGGCGCCTGATGCTCAACGGACATACCACCGTTGTGTACGACCGCAATACCGCCTTCGTCGATACCTTGAGCAGCGAAGGCGCCACCGGCGTCGCCGATTTGCCGGCCCTGGTCGCTGGCCTGGCCAAACCACGAGCGGTGTGGGTCATGTTGCCGGCAGGCGCACCGACCGAAGACACCATCGACACCCTGAGCACCTTGCTCGAAGCCGGCGATACCATCATCGACGGCGGCAACACCTTCTATAAGGACGACATCCGCCGGGCCAAGACCCTTTCGGAAAAAGGCCTGCACTATATCGACGTCGGCACCTCCGGCGGTGTCTGGGGCCTGGAGCGCGGCTATTGCATGATGATCGGCGGCGATACGCAGACCGTTAAGCGTCTTGATCCGCTGTTCGACAGCCTCGCGCCAGGCATGGGTGATATCCCGCGCACCAAGGACCGCAAATCCGATGACGATCGCGCCGAGCGCGGTTACATCCACGCCGGTCCCGCCGGTGCCGGGCATTTCGTCAAGATGATCCACAACGGCATCGAATACGGCATGATGCAGGCCTTCGCCGAAGGTTTCGACATCCTCAAGACCAAGTCCAGCACCAAGCTGCCGGAAGACCAGCGTTTTGACCTGAACGTCGCCGACATCGCCGAAGTCTGGCGTCGGGGCAGCGTGGTGTCGTCCTGGCTGCTGGACTTGACGGCCGACGCGCTGGCCAGCGATCCGAAACTCGACGGCTTCTCGGGTTCCGTGGCTGACAGCGGCGAAGGTCAATGGACCATCGAGGCCGCCATGGAGCAGGCCGTGCCTGTACCGGTGCTGTCGAACTCGCTGTTCGCCCGCTACCGCTCCCGTGGCCAGGGCACTTTTGGCGACAAGATTCTCTCGGCCCAGCGCTTCGGCTTCGGCGGCCACGTGGAGACCGCGAAAAAATGACCCATGGGATCCGCAGGAAATCCAAGACTGAACCCGCGCCACCCACCACGCTGTTCCTGTTCGGCGCCCACGGTGATCTGGTCAAGCGCCTGCTGATGCCGGCGCTGTACAACCTCAAGCGCGACGGTTTACTCGGGGATGGCTTGCGGATCGTCGGCGTTGACCATAACGCCATCAGCGATGAAGGCTTCGCGCAAAAGCTCGAGGACTTCATTCGCAATGAGGTGGCCGGCAAAATCGGCAAGGGCGATCAGGCCCTTGACCCGGCTGTGTGGGCCAACCTCGCCAAAGGCATCAGCTACGTCCAGGGCGATTTCCTGGACGACGGCACTTATCAAGCGCTGGCGGCAAAAATCGCCGCCAGCGGCACTGGCAACGCGGTGTTCTACCTGGCCACCGCGCCACGCTTTTTCAGTGAAGTGGTGCGCCGTCTCGGCGCGTCCGGCTTGCTGCAGGAAAGCCCCGAGGTGTTTCGCAGGGTGGTGATCGAAAAGCCTTTCGGTTCCGACCTGCAGACCGCCGAGGCCCTGAACGCCTGCCTGCTCAAGGTCATGACGGAAAAGCAGATCTACCGTATCGATCATTACCTGGGCAAGGAGACCGTGCAGAACATCCTGGTCAGCCGGTTCTCCAACAGCCTGTTCGAAGCGTTCTGGAACAACCATTACATCGACCACGTGCAAATCACCGCCGCCGAAACCGTCGGCGTCGAAACCCGTGGCAGTTTCTACGAAAACACTGGCGCCCTGCGGGACATGGTGCCCAATCACCTGTTCCAGTTGTTGGCGATGGTGGCCATGGAGCCACCGGCCGCGTTTGGCGCCGATGCGGTTCGCGGCGAGAAAGCCAAGGTGGTCGGCGCGATTCGTCCCTGGTCGGTGGAAGAGGCCCGGGCCAATTCGGTGCGCGGCCAGTACACCGCTGGCGAAGTCGATGGTCAGCGACTGCGCGGTTATCGCCAGGAAGACAAGGTAGCGCCCGACAGCAACACCGAAACCTATGTCGCCCTGAAAGTCATGATCGATAACTGGCGCTGGGTCGGCGTGCCTTTCTACCTACGAACCGGCAAGCGCATGAGCGTGCGCGACACCGAGATCGTCATCTGCTTCAAACCTGCGCCTTATGCGCAGTTCCGCGATACCGAAGTCGATGAGCTGGCACCCACCTACCTGCGCATCCAGATTCAACCCAACGAAGGCATGTGGTTCGACCTGCTGGCCAAGCGCCCCGGCCAGACCCTGAAGATGGACAACATCGAACTGGGGTTTGCCTACAAGGATTTCTTCGAAATGCAGCCGTCCACCGGCTACGAAACCTTGATCTACGATTGCCTCACCGGCGATCAGACCCTGTTCCAGCGTGCCGACAACATCGAGAACGGCTGGCGTGCGGTGCAGCCTTTCCTGGACGCCTGGCAGCAGGATGCCAGCGTGCAGGGCTACGCTGCAGGCGAAAACGGACCGCAAGCCGCCGAAGAACTGCTGGCTCGCGATGGTCGCGTCTGGCACGGCCTCGGATGAGTGACGAGTCGCAACAACCCATCCGCTTGCTGCTCAGTGACATGGACGGCACGTTATTGTTGCCCGATCACAGCCTCAGCCAACGCACCATCGACGCGGTCCGTTCGTTGCGTGAAGCCGGAGTGTCGTTCAGCCTGGCCACGGGGCGTCCACCCAGGGCCATGTTGCAAACGATCGAGGCCTTGGGCGTTGACCTGCCCACGGCAGCCTTCAACGGCGGCACCGTCGTTCATCCCGATGGCAGTTTGCTCGTCGCGCATTATTTACCGGCCGCGGCGGCATTGATGACCCTGGCGCTGTTCGCCGATCAACCGGAGATCGAAGTCTGGGTGTTCAGTTGCGGCGACTGGCTGGTGAAAGACGCGACCGGCCCCTTGGTGCCGCGCGAACAACACGGGCTGGGATATCCGCCAGTGGTGGTCGAAAGCTACGAACCGTACCTGGCCCGCATCGACAAGATCGTCGCCGCCAGTAACAACACGCAGTTGCTGGTTGAGCTGGAGGCCCGGTTGCTGGCGAAAGTTGAAGGCCAGGCCCAAGTCTCGCGTTCACAGCCGGTGTATCTGGACGTGACTGCGATGCAGGCTAACAAGGGGCAGGCGTTGGCGACGCTGGCCGAGTTTCTCGGTGTGCCGCTGGAGCAGACAGCGGCCATGGGCGATGGCGGCAATGACCCGGCGATGTTTCATGTGGCCGGGTTGTCGATCGCCATGGGCCAGGCGGAGGACGAAGTCAAACGTCAGGCCGATGTGGTAACGGGGACCAACACCGAGGACGGGGCGGCCCAGGCCATCGAGCGCTACATCCTCCCTCGATAGCCACACAATCCAAATGTGGGAGCGGGCTTGCTCGCGAAGGCGGTGTGTCATTCAACAATAATGTTGCCTGGCACGGCCCCTTCGCGAGCAAGCCCGCTCCCACATTTGTTAAGTGTTACAACCAGAAACTCACGGCATACCAACCCAGAATCCCCATCACCACGGTATATGGCAACGCCATCCACACCATCCGTCCATACGACAGGCGAATCAGCGGTGCAATCGCCGAGGTCAGCAGGAACAGGAACGCCGCCTGGCCATTGGGCGTCGCCACGCTGGGCAGGTTGGTTCCGGTATTGATCGCAATCGCCAGCGTCTCGAAATGTTCGCGGCTCATGTGCCCGGAGAGGAAGGCCTGTTTTACCTCGGTGATGTAGATGGTGGCCACGAACACGTTGTCGCTGATGGCTGAGAGCAAGCCGTTGGCGATGTACAGCATGCCCGGTTGTTGGTCGGCGGGCAGGGCCAGCACCCAATGGATCAATGGCGTGAACAACTGTTGATCGTGGATCACCGCCACCACGGCGAAAAACACCACCAGCAACGCGGTGAAGGGCATGGCGTCCTTGAATGCGTTACCCAGGCGGTGCTCGTCGGTGATTCCGGTGAACGCGGTGATCAGCACGATCACCATCAGCCCGATCAGGCCCACTTCCGCCACATGAAAGGCCAGCCCGGCAATCAGGACCAAGGCCGCCGCACCTTGCACGAGCAACGCAGCACGCTGGCGGGAAGTGCGCTCGGCATTGTCCTGGGCGGCGTAGTTGGCCAGCACGGTACGAACGTTGTCCGGCAGCAACGTGCCATAACCAAACCAGCGCAGCTTTTCCAGCAGGACACAGGTGACCAGGCCCGCGACCAGCACAGGCAAGGACACCGGCGCGATCTGCAGGAAAAATTCGGCGAAGTGCCAGCCCATTTCATGGCCAATCAGCAGGTTCTGCGGTTCGCCCACCAGCGTGCACACACCACCGAGCGCAGTGCCCACGGCGCCGTGCATCAGCAGGCTGCGCAAAAACGCGCGGAATTGCTCGAGGTCGGCGTGATGCAGGGTGGGCAGGTGCTGGTCATCGCTGTACTCGCTGTCCTGGCGCGGATCGCTGCCCGAGGCGACGCGGTGGTACACCGAGTAAAACCCGACGGCGGCACTGATGATCACCGCGGTTACGGTCAGGGCATCGAGAAACGCCGACAGGAACGCCGACAAAAAGCAGAACATCAGCGCCAGCAGGGCCTTGCTGCGTACCCCTAGCAGCAGGCGCGAGAACAGGAACAGCAGCAGGTCTTTCATGAAGTAGATACCGGCGACCATGAACATCAGCAGCAGGATCACCGGGAAGTTGTGCAGCAACTCGTCATAGAGTGCCTGGGGCGTGGTCATTTTCAACAACAGCGCTTCGACCAACAGTAGGCCGCCGGGCATCAGCGGATAACATTTGAGGGCCATGGCCAGCGTAAAAATGAACTCCAGCACCAGCAACCATCCAGCCACCACCGGGCCTGCGGTCCATAACGTCACGGCGTTGAGAAGCAGGAAACCGACAATGCAGGCCTTGTACCAGCGCGGTGAGTTGCCGAGAAAATTGTGCGCGAACGCCTGGGCCATCGAGCCGGACATCGGCTACTCCTTGAGTTAAGAAGCGCGCAACTTGCCGTAAGCCGAACAGAAGATCAAGCGTAGGAAAAGTCTATCGAGTTAGCCCAAGTAGCGTGCGACGATCGCCCGATAGGTACCGTCCAGCGAATAGCCGCCGACGAGGATGTTGCCATCATTCTGCACCGCGATTGAAGTGGCTGTGTCAAGGCTGCGGCCCAGTCGGGTGCGTACAAATCCGCTGCCGTCGCCAAAGTCGCCATCGAGCTGCCCGCCCGGCAGGTATCGGCCCAATACAAAGTCGGCCTCGACGCCGCCAATGGTGGCGCCCGCGGTCAACACGCTGCCGTCCGGCTGCATTTGCGCGGCAGTCCATTGGCAACCGCTGCGACCGATTTCCAGTAATTGCGCCTGGCCGCCATTGCAATGATGATCCGGGCGTCCATTGGCATGCATTTTCATGGCCATGCAGCGCATGGGGTCGCGGCTGCTGCCAAAACATTGCACGTCGCCGTTGGCCTGCTGGACGATTTGGCTGACCTGGGCACTGTGTCCGCATGCCAGGAAACTCATGAAGCCATCCAGGGCAAAACTGCTGTCCAGGCTGCCATCGGCATGATAGCGGGCCACCAGGCCTTCTTCCGGGAAATTGATTGAGCCACCCACCAGGATGCGGCCGTCGCCTTGTACCGTCACACTGCTGAGCCAGGTATTCATCAGCAGGTGCCTGACCATCACAAAGCCGCGGCCATTGAAGCTGTTGTCCAGCGCGCCCTCTGCGGTCAGCCGTATCAACATGGCGGCATGATCGGCGAGTTCGAAGTGATGATTGGTCACCAACAGTATGCGACCGTCGTCCTGCACGTCGACGCCGCAGGCCTCGGCGCCTGGTACGCCCGGGGGTAGCCAGACGTCGCGCATGCCCTGGGAGAAGTTGCCTGGCAGCCGCACGACGCGACGGCCATTGTCGCCAAAACGCTTGACCGGTTGACCCAGCGAGTCAAACAGCGCCAGCGCGGGGAGTGTGCAGTGTTCGCTTTCGTATTGCAGGCCGACGATCAAGATGTGCCCATTGGGCAGCACCTTTACCTTTCCCGCCATGGCCTCGAAACCCGGCTCGAATTGCCCGATGACACTGCCTTGTTTGCCAAAAGCCAGGTCCGCTGAACCGTCCCTGAGCAAACGTGCCAGGCCAAAGCGGCTGCCACCAGGCAGGGTGACCTTAGCCGCCACCAATAGCCGGCCCTGTGAATCAATTGCGATGTCGTTTGCCAAGCTTGAAGTGCTGCCGAAGAAATACACCTGGGCGGTGCCTTTGGCAGCGAAGGAAGTGTCTAGCTTTCCAGCATCACGGACAATTGCCGGGAAAGCCAAAACAGACTGGATTGACATGCACGCATCTCCTTGCGAGTCGTCCTTATCCAGAAGTTGGGCGGTGGCGACTTTCTAGAGAATATTCAATCCCTGAATGATTAAATGCACAACTGTCATAACTAACAGACGGAGGGTCGTTGTGTGCCACAACAGTGTCTTTTCGAACCAATGGCAAGCCAGCAAAGAATTAAGGGCGCGTCGAAGTTCAAGTAAGAAAGCGTCTTGAGTGCGCTTGGCGTGAAAAAACAGCCAAATAATTCCAGCCAGGGATGCGGATTACCTGGCGTAATCCGCCATACAGTTATTGCGGCATCGACCATGATTGCAACGTGTAGCCTTCTTCGCTCAGCTCGGCGCGGGCCTGTTGCAGCAAGCACTCAAGCTGCGCTGGATCGGTATAGGCGCTGCTCGGGATCTGCTTGCGTCCAATATTGTTATTGGTGCGGTCGATCACGGTGAGGGTCAGTTCGCCATTACCGTCTTGTGGGGCCCAGGCCACGCATTTGAACGGTTTAAATGCGCGGTCGGCAATCAAAAGAGCTTCGTTGACACGGAGTGGGGCGTTCATAGGTCGTCTCTCTATAGGCCCAGTCAAGTCAATTGCCGTCGGTTGGGCTTACCGTTCGGCTGGTTACTTGTACTGATGCCCGCAACCGGGGTTCAGGTCACACTCAAGCAAAAGAAATTTCAACTTTCTTTCGCATCCCAAGGATACAGCCTCGCGTTGAAAGCGTAATGAAAGAAAACTTTCGTCAGATGGCTGGAAAATCCCGCTTCTTATAACTCTTTATCTAGAGGGCCTATAGTCAAACGGTACAAGCGTCCGTCAAATTCTTGCTAACGTTACAGCCAGGTCCGCCAAATGACTGTTTTTAATAAAAAATCCTAAAATTTGGCGTCAAGGAAATCACATGAACGAAGCGCCTGCGTTACGTCGTTTATTAGTGGTGGATCCCTGCGACGACTGCCATCGTCTGCTGCCGGGATTACGCTCCGTGGGATGGGACGTTGATAGCTGTTCGCTGGACAACGCCGCCGATCGAAGTTGTGACGTGGGCTTGTTACGATTACAGCCCTTTCACCTTGAGCATCCGGATACCGTCAAAGAGGTGATCAGCCGAAGCGGTACCGAGTGGATCGCCGTACTCAATCAGGATGTCCTGCGGCTACAGAATGTCGGGGACTTTGTCTGCGAGTGGTTTTTCGATTTTCATACCTTGCCGTTCGATGTCTCCAGGGTCCAGGTCACGTTGGGTCGGGCCTTTGGCATGGCGCGCCTGCGCGGACAGGGCACGGTTCATATCGATCAGCCTGAGCACGAACTGCTGGGCGACAGCAAGCCCATTCGCGAATTGCGCAAGTTACTGAGCAAGCTGGCGCCCACCGAATCGCCGGTGTTGATTCGTGGCGAAAGCGGTACTGGTAAAGAATTGGTGGCGCGTACGCTGCATCGACAATCCCTGCGCCACAGCAAGCCCTTTGTCGCTATCAATTGCGGGGCTATTCCCGAGCACCTGATCCAGTCCGAGCTGTTTGGCCACGAGAAGGGCGCCTTTACGGGTGCCCATCAACGTAAGGTCGGGCGGATCGAAGCGGCCAACGGCGGCACGCTGTTTCTCGACGAGATCGGTGATCTGCCCCTGGAACTGCAGGCGAGCCTGTTGCGGTTCCTCCAGGAAAAACACATCGAGCGGGTGGGCGGCAGTCAGCCGATTCCGGTGGATGTGCGGGTACTGGCGGCAACCCATGTCGATCTTGAAGCGGCGATTGAAAAAAAAGGCTTTCGAGAAGACTTGTATTATCGTTTGAACGTGTTGCAAGTCGCGACCGCGCCCCTGCGTGAGCGCAATGGCGACCTGTCGATGCTGGCCAACCATTTTTCCCATTTCTACAGCCATGAAACTGGCCGCCGTCCCCGCAGCTTCAGCGAAGACGCACTGATAGCCATGGGCAAACATGACTGGCCGGGCAATGTGCGCGAGCTGGCCAACCGGGTTCGGCGCGGGTTGGTGCTGGCCGAGGGCCGGCAGATCGAAGCGCGTGACCTCGGGCTGATCAGCCATCACACCGTTGCCGCGCCGATGGGCACGCTGGAAGACTACAAACACCGGGCAGAGCGCCAGGCCTTGTGTGATGTACTAAACCGCCACAGCGACAACCTGAGCATTGCCGCCAAGGTGCTGGGGATATCCAGGCCGACCTTCTACCGGTTGTTGCACAAGCATCAAATTCGCTGAACCCGATACTGTAGGAGCGAGCCCGCTCGCGATGGACCACAGGACACCACGGGGTGCCAGGCTTCCCGCGTAATCGTTGAGGACCATCGCGAGCATGCTCGCTCCTACAGAAAGAAAAAGCCCCGTTGCGATTGAAGTCGCAACGGGGCTTTGTCGTGGGTCAGAAGTAGTACGGGAATTTCAGGCTGAAGGAAAAGTCCGGCGAGTCGTCGGTCAGGCCGATGGCCAGGTTGGGAACGATCGTAAGGTTGTCGGTGGCGGCCAAGGTCATGCCGATGTTGAAGTTGGCCGAGTTGTAGTCGCTGTTGGAGATCGATTGCCAATCGCCGCCGTCCGGCTTGATCTTGCTCTTGCGTGCGAACTGATCGGTGAAGGAGAACGACATACTCATCTTCTCGTTCAAGGCGAAGGCAATGCCGGCGCCGATCTGCCAGGAATCGCCCAGTTTCACGTCCCCGGGCACCTTGGAATTGACCTGAGGGCTGATGTCGCTGAAAGAGTCCTCCATGTTGTAGGTGTAGGCCAAGCTGCCGAACAGCACGGCCGGGTCGAAGGTCTTGACCAGCGAGATCCCCGGGGTGATCGACCAGACACCATTGCCGGTCGGCAAGTCTTCGGGTACCGCGAGGTTATCGTTGCCCGGGACCTCGATCAGCTTGATACCGTAAGGGTCTTCCCCGGTTGGCGCCTTGATGCGCAGTGTCGCCACCGCGTCGGGCAGGTTGGCCGACTCGTCGAGGAATTTGTAGGCCACGCCAACGTTCACATCGCCGATGGCCGGGTCGCGGGTAACGGTTTCGTCTGAAACCCCGTTGGCGGCGCCGCCGGCGCCACCGGAGGAGTACGTAGACTCGCGATAGATCACGGGGACGTTAATGTCGAACTGCCAGCGTTGCGCTACGTTGTAGCGGGCGGTCAGGTCCAGTGTCCAGTTGTCGGCCTTGATGCGGTCCAGGTTGATGTTGCCGAGAAAAATCGAGTCCAGTGCCAGGAAGCCATTGAGCGTCAGCGCACGGGTATCGTAGTGCGTGTAGGTCAGGCCGGTTTCGACGCTGAACTTGCCACCGCCGAAGAACCCGCTGGCTTCGTCGTACAGGTTGGAAACGCTTTGTGCCGGTTCCGAGTCATCCTTGAGCGCCTGCCCGTAGGAGCTGCCCGTGGTTCCGGGCGCGCCGGTAGCCACCTTCTGGCCACTATTGGGCGATTCCGCGGGGGACTTGGTCAGGCGTTTGGGCGCAGGTGTCGCAGGAGCTTCTTCGACTTGTCGAACGCGCTGTTCGAGGACCATCAGCGCGTTCTGTTGTGCTTCGTAACGCTGTTTCAACTCCATGAGTTCTTGTTTTAGTGCTTCTACCTGGGGGTCCGGTGCTGCGTATAGCAATGGGGCCGGTGCCAGGCTACTCAGACAAACGATAACTCTGAACGTTAACGATCGGTGCATGGGTTAGCCGTCCCTTCTGACTACAGATGATGAGACTGAGCGTAGATCAGAATCCTTGAGTGCGAAGACCTTTGAGCTGGTCCAGGTTGCCGTTCAACGAGCCGGCTGTCGCCATGTTGTCGCGCAGCACGACATTCAACGATGTGAGGTTCCTGACCTGGTTGCTATTGCCGAGCAACGTCGTGTTCTGCATCAACCCGCCCTGGGCCAGGCGTTGCATGGTACTGCCCTGGTTGTTGTTGGCCATGATGTTAAGTTGCACCCCAGAACCGCTCGAGGAAACGCTCAGCGTGCCCGCGCCATTGGAACCGACCAAGGTCGAACCCGCGGCAAGTGCCTGGCCCTGCTGTTGCGTGGCTGGCGCCTGGTTGGCCTTGGTAACGTTGATATCGACGTTGTTGTAGGCACTGTTGTTGTCGCCGGCAGCCCGCACGACTTGAGTGACGCCTTCGGTGCTGTTGAGGCCGCCACCGCCGGTGACCGTGCCGGTGCCGGTGCTTTGGGTACGCGCTGAACCAGTGCCTTTTTCGTCGATCAACGACACATAGAATTGTGGCTTGATGGTCGACTGTTGAATTTGCATCGAGGACGTTGCCCCGATCACTTCCCCGTTGGCGTTTTGCCAGGTGCTGGTCATGGCAATCCCGAAACTGATGATCCGTCCCGGCAAGACATAACGCCCGCGCAGGCTTGCCAGTTCCTGGTCGTTCAACTCAATGGGTTTCAATATTTCTGCATGGATCGGCAGGCTGGCGGCCAGGCAAACGACGGCCAGCCAGATTGGAGTCTTCATTGGATACTCCCCGAGCATCATGCTCGCTTGTTATTAGAAGAAGTCGCTTTGTATGAATCCGAAATCCATCAACTCCGCGTCCTGCACCGGGCTGAAGGTATTGACGCGGTTCTTGGCAGTCAGTGGCAGGGGCGGGTCGAGCAATGCATTATTTTTGTCGTAGCCTTGGCCGATGACGGCAAAGATGATGCCGTTCCAGCCTTTGATAAAGTCATCGACTTTGTAGCGTTTATGCCCGAGTACCGGATCGCCGATATAGACCCAGTCGTTATGGACTCTTTGCATGACCACAAAGTGTTTGTAGCCACGGATGTCCATGAGTACCACCACCGGAATCCTGATCTCCTTCAAAGATTCAGGTGATACACGATAGCCACGCGCCCGCATCCCGAGACTTTCCACGTAGCGCTTCATGTCGAGCATGGAGAAACCCTGGACGCGGACCAGATCCTGATCGGAATGTGACAGCATGCCTTCGATGATCTGTTCTTCGTCTACGTCAAGCCAGTAGGCCTGGCGCAAGATGGTCGCAAGCGCAGCGGCGCCGCAACTGAAATCGGTTTTCTGCTGCACCAGGTCGGCAAATTTGCGCTCGCGAATGCTCTGGATCGGTTTGTACACCACCGCACCGCCTGGCAGGACAGACAGCGGCAGTTGTGCAGCCTCGATCACACTGGACACGCAAAGCAAGATTGCCAAGGCGATAATACGCATGGTGGGGACGCCTTCTGGTTGGGTTGAAAAGGCCCCCGGAAGGGGGCCTCGACTGACAGCATTAGAACGATTGGTTGGAGATGGCCAACGAGTTGCTTTGTTGGTTGCCCACACCAGCAGCCACGTTGACGCCCAGGTTGCCGCTGCCGCCGTTCACCGAACCGCTCAGGGTTGCAGTGTTGGTTACAGGGTTGGCCCAGCCGGTTGGAGTCAGCACTTGATAAGAGTAGGTGTTGCTCAAATCATAAGAGCTGCTTTCGCTCCAGCTTTTCGCTTTTGCGTACTCGGATTCGGACGACTTGCTGCCCGATTTGTCATACGACGACGCGTTGGCTTTCTCGAACGAAGTGTCGAACGATTTTTCGAACGAGGAATCGCGCGATTTGTCGTACGAGGATTCACGGGATTTGTCGTACGAGACATCGAGAGACTTGTCGAACGAGGATTCGCGAGACCTGTCGAACGAGGATTCGCGCGATTTGTCGTATGATTTGTCTACCGACACGTCAAGCGAAGCGCTAAGCGAAGCGGTAAGCGATGCATCGGACTCTCTGCTGCGGGTGCGATCGCCCCAGCCATTGTTGACGGTAGTGGAGTGGGAAGACGCCGCCGCAGCGTCCAGGGAAGCGTCCAGGGAAGCATTCAAAGAAGCACTCGATGAACCGCTTGCACTGCTGCTATTGGAACCACTTGCAGCGCTGCTGTTGGAACCGCTTGCATCCAGGCTGAAGGAACCGCTTGCGCTGCTGCTGTTGGATCCGCTTGCATTGCTGCTTTTGGAACCGCTTGCATCCAGGCTGAAGGAACCGCTGGAGCTAGAGTTTTTGGAACCGGCAGCGGCCCAGCTCGACGAAGCGCTTTGACTGCCGCTAGCCTCGAAGGATTTCTCGCGAGAGGCACTACCGCTTGCGGTTTTGGTAACCGTAATGGTATCCACGCGATAGGTCCGGTCAGCGGTGTTATTCACGATCAAGCCAGGACCGTCCTGGTTGGCGGAGGCGGTGGCTCTTGCGCTACCCAGTGGGGCATTGGTGTTGGCAATTGCCATGGTGTTTTTCTGCTGGTTCAGGTCGCCGCCAGCAATGTTGACACCCACGTTACCGCTGCTGCCATCGGCGGATCCACTCATCACGGCAGAGTTGGTTACGCCGAAGTTGTGGACGACGTTACGGTTGCTGGTTTGCCGCACGTCGGCGGAGGCAGTGGCCGTGCCGAACACGAAGCTGTTGTCGATCGCGGCGTTGTCGGAGGCTGCGTTGGCGATGGCGGCGGCGTTGTCTTGCTGGTTGCCGTTACCTGCCGCCACGTTGACGCCGACGTTGCCACTTGCGCCTTGGGCCGAACTGCTCATCTCGGCCGAGTTTTCTACCCCTTCATTCCAGATGCGATTGTTGGTGCTGCTCTGTCTGTCGTGAGCATTGGCAGTCGCACTGATAGGGATCATTTTTGCAGGAGGGGTGTGGTGGCCTCCGTTGTGATGATGGTTACCACGCCGATCGTTTTGCCCAGCTTGTACAGCAACAGCCATGACCGCAGCAATTGCGAAAACCAGAGGCTTTAATGCCATCGAAGGTTTCATGGTGATTCTCCGTACTTATTTTAGGTTAAGTGTTGTTATTACCTGTTTGGGTCAGTCCACGACCCGTACGCTGAGGGTGTTGGCCATTCGGTTTCCCACCCCGGCGCTCTGATTCAACTGAATGAGCCCACGGCTACCGGTGAAAGCCTGGTCACTGGTGGTGACCTGGCGATAGCCTGGTGCGGAGTCAGTTGGATCGGAGTTGGAGAGCAGCGTCACGTTCTGTTGCATGAGGACGCTGTCATCGATACTTTGCGGCTGTGCGCTGGTGCTGATCCGCAGCGCATTGGCTTGCTGGTTGCTGGCGCCCGCGCTCTGGTTGACGCCCAACGCGCCATTGCCATGGCTGAAGGAGTCGCCTTGAATGCTGGATCGGGCATCCATGTTGGGGTCGACAATGGTGCGTAACCGTTGGCGAATCTCTGTGGTCGCGCTGGCGTTATGACCCGCGGCGATGGCCCGGGCATTAGCCTGTTGCTGCAGGTCGCCGGCCGCCTGGTTGACCGCGAAGTTGCCTTGATACTGCGCGCCCGAACCGTCGATGTCGGCGTTATTGATGACGGGGACGGGGGATTGGGCGAAGGTCGATGCACTGCAAAACATGGCGATCATCAGCAGCGTACGATTCATCTTAACGGTCTCCCGTTATGATTCTCAGAGCGCCCAGGCCCTGCTGGACGTTTGAATTGACCATGTTGGCAATGCCGCTGCCGGAATTGCCCGAACGCCCGGCGGGGAGGTTGGAAAGTTGGGTCTGGGTGCTGATATTGCCGCCCAGGTTGTTGGTGTTTTGCGTCACCAGTCGGGAGATGCCTGCACCACTGGCAACGCCGGCAAAGTCACCGTCACTCAACTCGTTGGTTTGAGCGAGGACCTGTTTGGACGGGTTGGCATTGACGGTCGTGGGGTTAGGGTCGGGAACGAGCGGCGCAGTCGTCGCGTTGCGCACCTGGACATCACGCTTGATGATGATAATGCCGTTGTCCGCTTGTGCAGACAGGCAGGCCATTGAGCTCAGTGTGCATCCGACCAGCAGGAGGCTATGGATTTTGTTCTGGAGTTTCCCCACGGCGGCAATTCCTTCTGTAAGTGGAACGCTGGCCCTTATCAGCGTTGCAGGGGAAGAGAGCAGAAGGTGTGCCGGTTTTTGATTTGTCTTCAATAACAGTGGCTTGGCTTTAACTGTTGAGGTGGAGAAAAACACTTTGTAACGTCACTGAGACAAAGGCGCGCGAAAGTGCCGTCCATGCTGGCGGCATTGCTTGCTAAGGGCGTTTAGGGGGCGTTGTATCAGCGGCTTAACATTTTCTTGAGAAAATGCTTGAGCCGCTCTAGCTTGAGGGTTTGCGCGGGGCGAGGTGTTTCAGTAATGGACATTTTCTGGCAGGGCGGGGGCCGCCCTGTCAGGTGCGTAGCAAGTGTGTCACAGCCTCGAAAGCCATGTCCTTGCGTTGTTGCCAGTCACCTTGCAGTACCTGGTAAGGCTGGCGATGCAGGTCAAACCACTGGCGGCTGGCCTGGAAAAAAGCCTGGCGTTCTTCCAGTTGCGGCTGGCAACGCTGTCCGTCGTCATGCCAGGCCACGGTATCAGGGCTCAGCAGCAGGTGAAGGTCGTAATGGCGTTTCTGCAAAGCCCGTTCGATCCATGACGGGCAAGCGCCGAACAACGTTCGACTCCAAAGTACATTGCTTAACAGGTGCGTATCGAGAATCAACAGTGGCGGCTGTTTCGCCCGTGCCTGATCTTCCCAAGTAAGCTGGCCAAGTGCTATGGGCGTAATGTCTTCGTAGCAGGTTAGCCGGGCTTCATTCTCGATGAAATACCGAACATATTCGCCGACCAATATGCCGCCGAAATTGGCGTAAATCTCGCTCGAAAGCCAGCTTTTGCCACTCGATTCCGGTCCTGCCAGCACCAGCACCTTCATGGGCATAGCACCGGGTCGCTGCGCCATGTCCGCCAGCCTTGAATAGCCAACAGGGCGAACAACCCATACAGGGCAGCCGTCAGGTACATCCCCTTATAGAGGAACAAGCCGACGAAGACGCAGTCCAGGACGATCCACAACGGCCAGCATTGCAGGCGTTTTTGCGCCATCCACCATTGCGCCACCAGGCTGAAAGCCGTGAGGGCGGCATCTAGCCAGGGTTGTGCGGCATCGGTCCAGTGTGCCATGGCGGCGCCCAGCAACAGGCTGCCGAGCGCGCCCAGGGCCAGCCCCGAAGCCACCGCCTGCCCATCCAGCCGGCTGACCTCGCGTCCAAGATGCGCCTGGCCTGCGCGCGTCCATTGCCACCAGCCATAAATCTGCAGCGCGGCATATATCACTTGCAGCAACATGTCCGAATACAGCTTCACCTCAAAAAAGATCCAGCTGTAGATCAGCACCATGACCAGGCCGATCGGCCAGCACCAAGGGTTCTGCTTGACCGTCAACCAGACGGCGATGACGCCGAGGGTAGCGGCAAACAGTTCAAGCCCGGACATAAGTTTCCCTGGAAAATCGAAGAGGGGGCGAATTGTAACCGGATTACCGCGAAGAGGCTTGATGCAGCGTCTCTATCGGGGCCTGCAACACGACAGCATTAGGCGTACTTGTCTGCTAGGATTTCGTCCCGCACGCAAAAACCTGAAATCAAACTGATTTTTCACGAAACTCTGGAGATTTTTGCGTAGGCTTGTGCGCGCGGGACTCAACGACGCTGATTTACAGTAAACGGCTTTGAATAAATTAACGGGGCATGCGTCGACGCATTGCCTTTTGGGGGATTGATGGATCTTTGGACGGCCTTTCAGGCTTTGATTCTTGGCATTGTAGAAGGGCTGACGGAGTTCTTGCCCATTTCCAGTACCGGGCACCAGATTATTGTCGCCGACTTGCTCAACTTCGGTGGTGAGCGTGCCATGGCGTTCAACATCATTATCCAGCTCGGCGCCATCCTGGCGGTAGTCTGGCAGTTTCGTCGCAAGATTTTCGATGTGGTAGTGGGCCTGCCGACGCAGCCCAATGCCCGGCGCTTTACCGCCAACCTGCTGATTGCCTTCTTTCCGGCGGTGGTATTGGGGGTGATTTTCGCCGACTTGATTCACCACTACCTGTTCAACCCGATCACGGTAGCCACGGCATTGGTCGTGGGCGGCATCGTCATGTTGTGGGCTGAAAAGCGCCAGCACGAAGTACATGCAGAAAGCGTCGATGACATGACCTGGAAAGACGCCCTTATAGTCGGCCTGGCCCAGTGCCTGGCGATGATTCCGGGCACCTCGCGCTCAGGCTCGACGATCATCGGCGGCTTGTTGTTCGGCCTGTCGCGCAAGACCGCTACCGAGTTTTCCTTCTTCCTGGCCATGCCGACCATGGTGGGGGCTGCGGTGTACTCGGGGTACAAGTATCGCGACCTGTTCGTGCCTGCGGATTTCCCGGTGTTTGCGATTGGCTTCATCACGGCGTTCATTTTCGCGATGATCGCGGTGCGAGGCTTGCTCATGTTCATCGCCAGCCACAGTTATGCGGTGTTCGCCTGGTACCGCATTGCTTTCGGCTTGCTCATCCTGGCCACCTGGCAATTCGGTTGGGTTGACTGGACCGCGGCCAAGCCATGAATGGTGTCAGCGCGCGCAACGGGGCAAACATCCGCCACCTGCGCCTGAAGCTGCTGGTGTTTGCGATGGTGTGCGCGCTGCCGCTGTTCGGTTCGATGTCGTGGTGGCTGCAAGGGGGTTCACTGATTCCCCTGGCGGCCTACGGTATCGTCAGCGTGCTGGCGTTCCTGCTGTACTGGAGCGACAAGCGCAAAGCGCGCGTTGATCACTGGCGTACGCCGGAAAACGTCCTGCATGCGCTGGAATTCGCTGGCGGCTGGCCGGGCGCCTTGCTCGCGCAGCAAGTGTTTCGGCACAAGACGCGCAAGGTGTCCTTTCAACTGGTGTTCTGGATCATCGTGCTGCTGCACCAGGTGTTCTGGATCGACCAGCTGTTCCTCGAGGCGCAGCTGTTCTCACTGTTCTGATCGAGGCGCTGCTAGAGCAGCAGTCCGACCTGCGTGCGCTTGGGCAACTTGCTCACCACCAGTTGATGAGAACGCTTCAGCAAGCCTTGCAATTCCTCGGCGCCGAGCGGGTAGGGCGTGGTCATGATAATCCATTGTGCCCGGGCCAGATAAGGCGCCGGGTGAATGCCGGGACGGTCGCAGTGCCCCAGAAACAGGTCCTTGTCGACCTTGAAAGCCAGTGACTCGCTGCGCAGGTTCTGCAAGGCAAACATCTTGTTGCCGGCAATCGAAAATACCCGCACGCCACCCCATTTGTAATCTTCACGGGCACCCGGCAAAGCCAGGCAAAAAGCCGCTACGTCGGCCTCGCTCATGCGTCCTGCCTTCATATCAAGCGATCTCCACAGGCATTGAATGTTTCGATCAGATGGTCAAGCCAGGCGCGCACGGCCGGCATCACGCCGCGTCGATGAGGGTAGACCGCCTGCAACCAACCCCCGGGCAGCGACCACTCGGGCAGTAACTGTACCAGCGAGCCATATGCCAGCTCCTGCTCGCAATACATCATCGGCAGCGTCGTAAAGCCCTGGCCAGCCAGTGTGCAGGTCTTGCGCACGATGAAGTCGTCGATGCCCAGCCGCGCTTCAAGGGCCAGGTCGTGTTTTTTGCCCTGGCGATCGACCAGGCCAATGTGCACCAGGCGATCGGGTTCGAGGGCGCCAAGTACCGGCAGGTTTTTCAGGTCGTCGGGATGATTGATCTCGAGCCCCTCTAGAAAGGCGGGGCTGGCGACCATCAGCATCTGCGCCTGGCGCAGGCGGCGAGTCACCAACAGCGGGTCTTCATCACCCGGTTCGCGCACGCGTAATGCAACGTCTACACCTTCGGTCACCAGGTCGACGCGTCGATTGACCAGCATCACCTCCAGCTGCACTTGCGGATACTTCTCGAGGAAGTTGCTGATTACCCCTGGCAGCATCTCGTGAGCCAGGCCGACCGGGGAAGAGACCCGCAAGCGCCCACGGGGTTCGCTGGACATACTGGCCACCGCTTCGTCAGCCATTTCCGCTTCCAGTAGCATCGCCTGGCAGTGGCGCAGATAACGTTCGCCTACGGCAGTGAGTTTCAGTTGCCTTGTGGTGCGTTGCAGTAAACGTGCACCCAGGCGCTCTTCCAGCTCGGCGATGCGCCTGGACAAGCGCGACTTGGGAATCCCCAGTAAACGCCCGGCGGCCGCGAACCCGCCAGCCTCGACGACTTTGGCGAAGTAATAGAGATCATTGAGGTCTTGCATGGGCGTTTTCTCGATCGTTCTACCAGTGAGACAAACTATCGCATTGTTGCAGTCTAATCAGTTATTGGTTTGATCTGTAGGATTGTTTCCATCAGATCGCCCCTGACGGCGATCCTCACCTGGAGATCCCACATGAAACTGCTGCATATCGATTCGAGCATTCTTGGTGACAACTCGGCTTCCCGTCAGCTGAGCAGCGAAGTCGTCAAAGCCTGGCAAGCCGCCGAGCCGTCCGCCGTTGTGACCTACCGCGATCTGGCAGCCGACGCCATCAGCCATTTCTCCTCGACCACACTGGTTGCAGCGGGTACCACGGCTGAACTGCGCAACGCGGCCCAACAGCACGAAGCCGAACTGAGCGCGTCTACCCTGGCCGAGTTCCTCGCCGCGGATGCCGTGGTGATTGCAGCGCCGATGTATAACTTCACCATCCCGACCCAATTGAAGGCCTGGATCGACCGCATTGCCGTCGCCGGCCAGACATTCCGCTACACCGAAGCCGGCCCTGAAGGCCTGTGCGGTGGCAAGAAAGTGGTGGTCGTTTCGACTTCCGGTGGCCTGCACGCCGGCCAGGCAACCGGTGTTGCCCACGAAGACTACTTGAAGGTGCTGTTTGGTTTCATCGGCATTACCGACATCGAATTCGTCCGTGCCCACGGCCTGGCTTACGGTGACGAAGTGCGCGGTAAAGCGATGAGTGATGCCCAGGCACAAATCAGCGAGCAGCTGTTCGCCGCCGCATAAGGTTTGGATAAAGACCCCGCTGTCGCTGCAGGCAATCCCCAAAAAACTCTGTATTCTGTTCACGCAAGTGGCAGATGCGGAGTTTTTTGTTTCTCAGTATTGCTAATTGCGCTTGCAAAATTGTGGCCCGAGTCATGCAGTCGAGGCTTAACGTCTCCGTTCCGTAGCAAGGTGGGGCATCCCATGGTGCGTCTTTGTGCAGCTTTACTGATCTGTCTGCTCGCCAGCCTGAATTCAGTGCACGCCGCACCTGCGCCGCATCCTCACTGGAGCGTCGGTTTTCATGAAATGAGCTTTCTCGATCCGCTCGATCTGCAACCGATGCGGGCCATTGCGTTCTACCCTTCGAGCGCGAAGGAACACTCCAGTCGGCTTGAGGGCTACACCGTCGAAGCCGGCGAAGACACCAAAGTCGCCATGGGCCGGTTTCCAATGCTGATGCTGTCCCATGGCAACACCGGCACGCCATTGGCCCTGCATGACCTGGCCACGTCGCTGGCACGCAAGGGTTTTGTGGTAGTGGCTGTTATTCATCCCGGCGATAACTCCAAAGACCACAGCCGCCTTGGCACCTTGAGCAATTTGTACGGCCGGCCGATCCAGATTTCCGAAGCCATCACCGCGACCCTGGGCGATCCCATGCTCGCGCCTTATGTCAATGCCGAGCAGGTTGGCGTCATCGGCTATTCGGCAGGCGGCGAGACGGCATTGATACTGTCGGGCGCGACTCCGGACCTGGATCGTCTGCGCCGCTACTGCCAGGAGCGCCCGGACGATCGTGATGCCTGCAATACCCAGGGTGAACTGATTGTCGACCGCGATGATTTGCAACCGGTAGCCGACCCGCGCGTCCATGCATTGCTGCTGATGGCGCCACTGAGCCTGAAGTTCGGTCGTCATACCCTGGCCGATGTGCATGTTCCGGTGCTGCTTTACAGCGGCGATGGCGACAAGCTGGTGTACCCCGACAAGAACGCCGCCGCCCTGGCGCGCAAACTGCCCGTCGCCCCCGATTTCAAGCTGCTGGCCGGGGCCGGGCACTTCGTATTCATGGCCCCGTGCAATGACGAGCAGATCGTTGTCACGCCAGCCTTGTGCACCGATGCCGACGGTGTCGATCGAGTGGACATACACCGTAACCTGATCTCCGAAGCCGGACGCTTTTTTTCTCGCACACTGGGCAGAGCGACGCGAGCAGGAATGCAGACCGCCGATCAATGAATGGCAACCAGGCGCTTTTATAATTCGTTACTTGTTAGCCAAGGCTGTTTCCAGGGTTTGAACTCTGGCATTCAGTTCGCGAACGGATTCAATCAATGGTGCAACAAGTTTCTGATAGTCCACTTGCAGGTGATCACCTTCTGTGCGTACCAACTGTGGATAGACCTTCTGTACATCTTGTGCGATCAGGCCAACATCAGGCTGGTCGTTGTGCTTCCAGTTGAATGTCACGCCACGGAGTTTAAGCAGATTCTCCGTCGGGTTTTCCAGGCGCTGGACATTTTGTTTCAGGCGTTCATCGCTGAATGGGCAGCAATCGCCGCCAATGCCACCAGAGTCTGGCGGGCCGCCAACATCATAGCAGACGCCATTGTGGCAGATTTGCTGTTGAACCGAACTTTCGGCATTTGCAGTGGGGGCCAGTAAGAACGCCAGTATTGGAGTAAACACGGTTAGAGCTGTTCGCATCGTCTATTCTTTCCGAGTAAGAATTTAATGTAGGTGTGTCATCCGTGATTTTGTCAAAGTTGATGATTATAACAACGATGGCACTCTGCATTAATTGATGCGTGATATTGCGTGCTAATGTGTTTGCAAATGCTTATAGGGTTGTAATGGTGTATTTATTTAACTAGCAGGACTTGTGACCCGACGTGAAAGCAACAAAGTAAGACAAAGTCCGGTGACGGACAGCAACGCCGCGCACAAGAAGATCCACGGATACCCCAGGTTCAACGCCACCGCCCCCATCAGCGGGCCGGCAATCGCCAGGGCCAGGTCGAAAAACACCGCGTAAGCACTCAAGCCCGCGCCGCGACTGGCGTTGGGCACCTGCTTGATTGCCTCGACGCCCAGTGCCGGATACACCAGCGACAAGCCGAACCCGGTCAGGCCGGCACCGATCAAGGCATAGCCAGTCGAAGGCGCCAGCCACAGCAGCGCCAGGCCGATGGTCTCGATGGTCATACAGGCGATGGCCGACGGGAAGCCGCCAAATCGGCTAATGCTGGAAATGAACAGCAACCGGGCCAGGATGAAACATACCCCGAATACCGTCAGGCAATACGCCGCACCGCTCCAGCCTCGATTGATGTAATAAAGGGTAATAAAGGTGGTGAGGGTGCCGTAGCCGATCGAAGCCAGGCTGAGGCTTGCGCCAAACGGTGCAATGCGCCCGAACACCGCCCAAAAGGGCAGGCGCTCACCGCGCACGACCGGCACCGACGGTTTGTTGCGAATCAGCAGCAGCGCCGCCAGGGCCAGCACCGACAGGGCGATACCCAGGCTGGCAAACCCCAGTTGACCGACCATCACCACCCCCAGCGGCGCCCCGATGGCAATCGCCCCGTAGGAGGCAATACCGTTCCAGGAGATCGAGCGCGCGGTGTGTTCGGCACCCACCTGTCCCATGCACCAACTGATGGTGCCGACCCCGATCAGCCCTTGGGCGATGCCCAGCAAAAGGCGTCCGGCGATCAGGACCAGCAAGCTGATTAAAGGTGCGCTTTGCAACAACACCGACAACAAAGTCAGCCCGCCACTCAGCACAATCCCCGACAGGCCATAAACGATCGCGCGCTTGGTACCGACATTGTCCGACATGCGCCCGGCCATGGGCCGGCTGAGCAGGGTAGCCAGGTATTGCGAGCCAATGGTCAGCCCTGCGACGACGGCACTGAACCCGAGCTGTTCATGGACGTATCCTGGCAACACCGCAATGGGCAGGCCAATGCAGAGGAAGGCGACAAAGGTATAGAAAACGATGGAAACGATCTGCAGGGTGATCGCCATGGAGCTTTGCGGTGGCTGTTCTTGCGCAGACATGAAGGGCTCGTTCGCGGGCGGCGGCAGGAGAACTGCATGATGGAGTGGCGGCGAGATAAAAGAAAGCAGGCTAACTAATTAGGCTTGAGATTTGATCGTTCCTACGCGCTGCGTGGGAATGCCTCAACGGACGCTCCGCGTTCGGCTCTGGATTGGGACGCGGAGCGTCCCGGGCTGCATTCCCACGCAGAGCGTGGGAATG
Source organism: Pseudomonas sp. G5(2012) (assembly GCF_000408945.1). Classification (NCBI taxonomy): domain Bacteria; kingdom Pseudomonadati; phylum Pseudomonadota; class Gammaproteobacteria; order Pseudomonadales; family Pseudomonadaceae; genus Pseudomonas; species Pseudomonas sp. G5(2012). The sequence goes on along the minus strand of NZ_APIO01000033.1, from coordinate 44,685 downwards.
ATCTAAAACGTTCGGATAACGCATTCATCCAGATTTCACGCGTTATCGTTAACGTCCATCGCGAGCATGCTCGCTCCTACAGGCTGCTCTTAGAACACTACGCCCTGGCTACGCAGGTAGTCGTCATAGGTGCCGCTGAAGTCAGTCACGCCATTAGGGCTCAACTCGATGATGCGGGTTGCCAGGGACGACACGAACTCGCGGTCGTGGCTGACGAAGATCAGCGTGCCCGGGTAGTTTTCCAGCGCCAGGTTCAGCGCCTCGATGGATTCCATGTCCAAGTGGTTGGTTGGTTCGTCCATCACCAGCACGTTCGGCTTTTGCAGGATCAGCTTGCCAAACAGCATGCGACCTTGCTCACCACCGGAGATGACCTTGACCGACTTGAGGATCTCGTCGTTGGAGAACAGCATCCGGCCCAGGGTGCCACGAATGATCTGCTCGCCCTGGGTCCACTGGCCCATCCAGTCGAACAGGCTGACATCGTCTTCGAAGTCGTGGGCGTGGTCCTGGGCGTAGTAGCCCAGCTCTGCGCTTTCGGTCCATTTTACGGAGCCGGCATCCGGGGTCAGTTCGCCCATCAAGGTACGCAGCAGGGTGGTCTTGCCGATGCCGTTCGGGCCGATGATCGCCACGCGCTCGCCAGCTTCGACGGTGAAGCTGAAGTTCTTGAACAGGGTCTTGCCATCGAAGCCCTTGGACATCTGCTCGATGGTCACGGCCTGGCGGTGCAGCTTCTTGGTCTGCTCGAACCGGATGAACGGGCTCACGCGGCTCGAGGGCTTGACCTCGGCCAGCTGGATCTTGTCGATCTGCTTGGCACGGGAAGTGGCCTGCTTGGCTTTCGAGGCGTTCGCCGAGAAGCGGCTGACGAAGGTTTGCAGTTCGGCAATCTGGGCTTTTTTCTTGGCGTTGTCCGACAGCAACTGCTCGCGGGACTGGGTCGCCGCGGTCATGTACTCGTCGTAGTTACCCGGGAACAGGCGCAGCTCACCGTAGTCCAGGTCGGCCATGTGGGTGCAGACGCTGTTGAGGAAGTGACGGTCGTGGGAAATGATGATCATGGTGCTGTTTCGCACCGTGAGGATGGATTCCAGCCAGCGAATGGTGTTGATGTCCAGGTGGTTGGTCGGTTCATCGAGCAACAGCACTTCCGGATCGGAGAACAGGGCCTGGGCCAGCAACACCCGAAGTTTCCACCCTGGAGCCACTTCGGACATCGGGCCGAAATGCTGTTCCAGCGGAATTCCCAGGCCCAGCAGCAGTTCACCAGCACGGGATTCGGCGGTGTAGCCGTCCATTTCGGCGAATTCGGTTTCCAGCTCGGCCACGGCCATGCCGTCTTCCTCGCTCATTTCCGGCAGCGAGTAGATGCGATCGCGCTCGGCCTTGACCTTCCACAGCTCTTCGTGACCCATGATCACGGTGTCGATCACGGTGAATTCTTCGTAGGCGAACTGGTCCTGGCGCAATTTACCCAGGCGCACGTTCGGCTCCAGCATGACCTGGCCGCCGGACGGCTCGAGGTCACCGCCCAAGATCTTCATGAACGTCGACTTGCCGCAACCATTGGCCCCGATCAGGCCATAGCGGTTGCCGCCGTTGAATTTGACCGAAACGTTTTCGAACAACGGCTTGGCGCCGAACTGCATCGTGATGTTAGCTGTAGAAATCAAAGGTTTTTCCTGCGAAGCATTCAGAGTAGCTAGGGTTGCGGCAGTACCGATTCAGTACCCGTTAACGCTGTTCGACCATGGGACGTACATCCCGGTCAGCAGCGCAAGATCCATCTGGCAATAAGTGGACAGCAGCATTGGGAGCGCTTGGCCCGAGTCGAAGTGCGCTGAGGCCGGGATTTCCCGTCATCAACCAAGGGGGGCGCGTAAAGTTTGGCGGCGATTGTACTGGTCTGGCCATATAAACGATAGGGCAATAAGGCCGCACCGACGCATTGACGGTATCAACGGACAGATTTTCACATCTCAAGGCTAACAATTGGTTACGGACGATGGCTAAAATGCCATCTTTCACTGATGCCAAACGTTGGCGTCGGCTCAAGGACGGGCCACCGGGCCCGTTGTCTGGTTTTCAGGCACTACTCAGGCTCCGCAGGCTATTGGTTGCCAGGGAGCGCAGTTTGCTCACCTCTGACGTGTGACGATTTTCGTGAAACTCATCATTGCCGCTGTCTACGTTATATCCATCGCGTATGTCCATCTGCGTGGCCGTGTACGCCACAAACTGGGCCGTCAGCTGAGCGACCACTCGACGTTCCTGGCGCCGATCAATTGCTTGCTTTATCTGTTCTCGAAGATCCCTAACAAGCCGTTTCTCAACCCGGCGGACTTTCCCGACCTCGCGCCACTGCAGACGCATTGGGAGGAGATTCGCGCCGAAGGCCAGAACCTGCTGAAGGCGGGGGAGATCAAGCGCTCCAATGATTACGATGACGTCGGCTTCAACTCCTTCTTCAAGACCGGCTGGAAGCGCTTCTACCTCAAGTGGTACGGCGATAGCCACCCATCGGCCATGAAGCTTTGCCCGCGCACCACCGAATTGGTACAGAGCATCGGCTCGATCAAGGCGGCGATGTTCGCCGAATTGCCGCCGGGTTCGAAACTGGTTCGCCATCGTGATCCGTATGCCGGCTCCTACCGCTATCACCTGGGCCTGGAGACACCTAACGATTCGGGCTGCTACATCAACGTCGACGGCGAAAACTATCATTGGCGCGACGGTGAAGCGGTGATGTTCGACGAGACGTTCATTCATTACGCACACAACACCACCGAGCAGAACCGCATCATTCTGTTTTGCGATGTGGAGCGCCCGATGAAGTACCGCTGGGTGGCCGCATTCAACCGCTGGTTCAGCCGCAATGTGATGGCGGCTGCCGGTGCGCCGAATGAGGCGGGCGACAAGACCGGAGGCATCAACCGCCTGTTCGGCAAGATTTACAAGATCCGCTTGAATGGCAAAGCCTTGAAAAAGCGTAATCGCAAGCTTTATTACCTGCAGAAGTGGGCCTTCTTTGGTGGGTTGCTGGCGATTTTTGTCCTGGTTTGATTTTCGTTTGTCAAAACTGACGTCATCGCCGGCGAGCTCGCTCCCACAGGTTTTGTGGCCACCGCCTATCTTTGCAGGAGCTGGCTTGCCAGCGATGAGGCCGGAACGTTCAACCCCTCACTTGCTGACTTTTTTCCGCGCCGCCGGTTTTGTCGGCGACTTGGCCTTGGCTGTCTCCTTGCTTGCGCCCTTGCCCCCCAGGCTACGCTTGAGCAACTCAGTCAAGTCAATGACATCCGCGGTCTTGCGCTCCTCCTCGCCAGTGGCTGTTTCAACATCCTCGATTTTGCCTTCATGGGCTTTCTTGTCCACCAGGGCCATGATCTTGTCTTCGAATTCGTCCCGGTAATCCTCCGGCGACCATTCGACGCTCATGTCCTCTACCAGGCGCTTGGCCATGTCGAGTTCGCCCTTGGCCAACTCGGCCTTGGTCACATCCGGTCCTAATGCCAACTCGTCCAGACTGCGCACTTCCGCCGGCCAGCGCAGCTTCACGAGGACCATGGCCGATTCCAGCGGCATCAAGGCCGCGAGGTATTGGCGGGTATGCAGCACCACGCGGGCCAGCGCGACTTTATTGGTTTTGGTCAAGGTTTCACGCAACAGGGCATAGACCTTGCCGCCGCGTTTATCCGGTGCCAGGTAGTAGGGCGTGTCGATGTTCTGCAGCGGGATTTGCTTGCTGTCGACAAAGGCAAAGATATCGATAGTCTGGGTCGAGAGTGGATGCGCCGAGCGAATCTCCTCCTCGCTGAGCACCACATATCGACCTTTTTCGTATTGCACGCCTTTGACGATGTGCTCTTTGGTGACTTCCTTGCCGGTGACTTTATTGACGCGTTTGTAGCCCACCGGGTCCATGCTGCGACTGTCGAGCCAGTCGAAATCCACCCCGTGGGAGGACGTCGCCGAGACCAGCGCCACAGGGATATGCACCAGCCCGAAACTGATCGCGCCTTTCCAGATTGCCCGTGCCATGGTCGTCTTTCCGAAAGTGATGTTCAGGTGACCTTGGGCCTCGTGCAAAAGTTTCAGCGGCCTGCAGGCCGTGTGGGGCTGTGCGTCGACGTCGTGTTACATCTTGCCGGGAAGTTTGGGTTAACAAATCCCGATCCCAGGCGTAGCGTGCTATGGACGAATCTATTCACGCATCCTTCGCGAGGCTCGCCAATGAACCGATACGTACCTGGCCTTATCGTGCTGGCATTGAGCGGCGTACTCGGTCACATGGCCCAGGCCGGCACCGCTTCGCCCGGCGCTCCGATACAGTTGGCGCAAAACCTGCCGGGCAGCACCCACAACAATCCCTACAACAGTCCGATCCGCCGGGCCAACCCAAACAGCATGCAAGGCACACAGCCCAGTGCCCCGGCCATCCGCGGGCCGAACACCGTACCCGTGCCACGACCGCCCACCCTTGACAACGGCGGCATCGGCAATCGCTACCCCCAGGATCGCTCGGCCCCCAGCAGTGCCCCGAAGTTCATCCCCAATCCACCGCCCCGTAGCCCTTGAAGGACAGGGCTGGCGTCCTGTTGGCCCATCCCATGACAAAAGGAATCGTGCATGTTGCGTAGTAGCCTCCTGAGCACTTTTTTTGCCAGCACCTTGTTAGCCGCCAGCGCGCCTGTTCTGGCAGCAACCACCCAGGACATGCAAAGCGAGCAGGGCACCCTTGAGGTGACGCTGATCGCCTCGGGACTTGTACACCCCTGGGCGCTGGCTTTTCTGCCGGACCGGCAGGGCATGCTGGTCACCGAGCGACCGGGCAACCTGCGTGTGGTGACGGCCGACGGCAAGTTGTCAGCACCGCTCAACGGCGTGCCCAAGGTCTGGGCCAAGGGGCAGGGCGGCTTGCTGGATGTGGCGCTGTCGCCTGACTTCAGGCAAGACCGGATGATTTACCTGTCCTATGCCGAAGGCGGCGGCCAGGGTGGCAAGGCGGGTACTGCGGTTGGCCGCGCACGGTTGTCCGAAGACCTGACGACCCTGAAGGATTTCCGGGTAATTTTCCGTCAGGAGCCCAAGCTCTCGGTGGGCAACCATTTTGGCTCGCGGCTGGTTTTCGACCGGGACGGCTTCCTGTTCATTACGCTGGGGGAAAACAACGACCGGCCCACCGCCCAGGACCTCGACAAGTTGCAGGGCAAGGTCATAAGGATCTATCCCGACGGCCAGGTGCCTGGAGACAACCCCTTTGTCGGACAGGCCGACGTGCGCCCGGAAATATGGGCCTACGGCGTTCGTAACCCACAAGGCGCGGCGCTCAATCCTTGGACCGGCACGCTCTGGGAAAACGAACACGGTCCCCTGGGCGGTGATGAGGTCAATATCATCGAGCGCGGCAAGAATTACGGTTGGCCGCTGGCCACCCACGGCATCAATTACTCGGGCCAGCCGATCCCGGAAGCCAAAGGTAAAACCGCCGAAGGTACTCGTGGGCCAAATCATGTCTGGGAAAAGTCCCCCGGGCTGAGCGGCTTGGCATTCTACGACGGCGACCGCTTCAAGGACTGGCAGCACAACGCGTTCATTGGCGCGCTGGTGACCCGGGAATTGATTCGCCTGCAGTTCGACGGCGACAAGGTGATTCACGAAGAACGCTTGCTGGGCGAACTCGACAAGCGCATCCGCGATGTGCGGCAGGGGCCGGATGGGTATTTGTATGTGCTGACCGATGAAGAGGACGGAGCGTTGTACAAGATAGGGTTGAAATAACGCTTACCCGATCGTTCTCACGTTTGGGAGCGATCGGGTAGACCGGGCTCAAAATGGCAGTTATTCCTCGACAGCCTTCTCAACCTTGCTCGAGGCCGACCAGACCCGGTAGCGAACCTCGATGTCCTTGGGCACATAGAGCACGATCGGCAGTTTGCTGTTGTAGCGCAGCATGAAACCGTCACCGACCACCGGCACGAAATCCTGCTGGCGCTTGCCATCCGGGCAGGCCATCAGCGTGCTCATCGGGCCGATGACTTTTTCCAGGCGGTAGAACGGATACCCCCAACCTTCGAGGTTCTTCTCGTCGAGAATGCCACCCAGGCGTTGGCGATTGCAGTCGACTTCCAAGATCTTGCCAGCAAGGATCTGGACCTGAAAGTCGTCTTCACGGGTTTGCGGGGCGAGGTGGATGACCTGACGACTGAAACCCTTTTCAGGTTTCGGAAAGGGTGCAACATCTTCGAGCTTTGCCCCATGGGCGATGCTCGACAGCGTGACGGCGATCAGCCCGATGGTGGTGCTGATGGTCGATGAACCCATGATGCCTCCTTGCGTATGTGTAGGTGAGCCGATTCTTGATCGGCCGGGCGCCATTCTCGACGCCGGCAGCGGCCAATGCAAATCCCTTGCCTGAACATGCAATTTGCAGGGCCTTCATCAACCTTTTTTGCAATTTGCATGACCGTAATCACGAGTCCTTACAATAACCCCTTGAATTACCGATGAGCTGCACAGCGAGATTCAAGGCATGTTTTATGCTGTAGCTGTTCTCAAGCTGACCGGGATTCCATATGAGTCAGTGTCGATGATTAATTGGCAGTCTCACAACGGAGAAGGTCGCCATGTTTCTTTCTGCCTTGGAACTTCGCAACATCATTGAAAGCAGTTTTCTACCGAGACGCTGTCAATGCACGCTGTCGCCGGACATGTCCATGACTGTAAAAGTGTATGCCGATGGGGAGACCGATCAGCTCGATCTGGTAAAAACCGGAATCGATGCCCATCAACTCAATGGCTGTCGGGAAATCAACGAGCTGATAGCTGTCCTGCGTACCGATCTTCAAAAGCATTACACAGAACCCGGGCATAACCAGGGGCTGCGTAAAGCGTTTTAAGCCGGCATTTCATGCTCTACCGATTCGCGCCGGGGCGGGAAAACCCCAGATCCGGCGCGTCTGTTTTTAACTGCGAGCAACTATTTTGGTCCTTTCCCTTCAGTTTTGATAACTGCAGGCGTCAGACAGTTTTCGGTAGGCGATTTCTGCAGGTTGACCCGACTGTGAGTCGATGTATTTCATCGTCGCTGTGATCACTTCGCAATCCAGGGTGGTGGGTTCGTTCAGCGCAATCACTTTGCCCACGTGCAACGGCATGCCGTAGTGGTAGGAAGGCACGTTTTGTGTGGACGTGGTGTCGTTGGCCTGTGCAATGCCGGTCGATGAGGCACAGAAAAGGGCGATTGAAACGAGCAGGGCGCGCGAGTTCATGAGGCAATCTCCAGTGCAGTCGCAAGTTAGCTCGACGTGTCGTCGAACCTGCCGCACTGGGCGTCAGAGGGCTCTGAGGGCGTGCGGTCCAGTAGAGTGTTGGACTGCGCGATTAAGCATTGGTTAACTTCGCTGAACGCCACCTGTCGTACTGCCACTACCGTTCGGCGGCATTTTTCCATCAAACCGGATCACTATTGAGACTAAAGTCGTCTGCAGCAAGAAAAAGCCTTCTGCCATCATTGCCGTTCACCCCCGCGTGTTCACTTCAGCCCGATCCTCTACTGGTCCGGGGCGAAGGCTATTTCTGGCTGATTGCGCCCTGGCGCAATCGCTGCATTGTTGGAGCTTTTTTTTAATGCGTCCCCCTTTTACGTTCATCCGCGCTCGCCAGTCATTCGGCTTCGGCGCCCTGGTCCTGTGCGCCGGTTTTACCGGGCCGGTTCAAGCGAGCGGTTTTATCGATGACACCACAGCGAAAATCGAATCACGTACGGTGTATTTCAACCGCGATTTTCGTGACGGGCACACCTCCAACAAACAGGGCGCGTCCAAGCGCGAAGAGTCAGCCCAGGGTTTCATTCTGAATCTGCAATCGGGGTACACCGAGGGCACGCTCGGGTTCGGTGTCGATGCATTGGGCATGGCGGGATTCAAGCTCGATTCCAGCCCAGACAGCAGCAACAGCGGCTTGCTGCCGTCCAGCGGCAGTAACCCGCGTGGTTCGGCGGATGAATACACCAAGCTGGGCCTGACCGCCAAGGTGCGCGTTTCGCAAACCGTGCTGAAGTACGGCGCGCTGCTGCCGGATGTGCCGCTGCTCAAGTACAACGACGGTCGCTTGCTGCCAACCATGTTCAACGGTGCGATGCTCACGTCCAGGGAAGTGCAGGATCTGAATTTCATGGCCGCGCGCCTGGACAAGTATACCGCCCGGGACTCCACCGACTCCCAGGACATCCGCCTGCACTGCAAGAACAAGCGTTATGCCTGCAACATCACGGCCAACCATTTCGACATGTACGGCTTCGATTACCGGATCAACGAGCGGCTGACAGCCCAGTATCACTACGCGGAACTGGAAGACATCTACCGTCAGCACTTCCTCGGCCTGCTGGCCAGTCAACCCCTGGGTGGCGGTGTGCTCAAGGCCGATCTGCGCTTGCTCAAGAGTGCCGACAGCGGTGCTGCCCGCGCCGGCTCCATTGACAACCGCGCGCTGAGCACGATGCTCGCTTATGCCAACGGCGGCCATACGTTCAGCGCGGGCTGGCAGCGCATGAATGGCGACAACTCGATGCCGTACCTCGATGGTAGCAATCCGTATCTGGTCAACTACGTGCAGGTCAACGACTTCGCCGCAGCGCAGGAACGTTCGTGGCAGCTGCGATACGATTACGACTTCAAGGCCATCGGCATCAACGGCCTGACCTTCCTGACCCGCTATGTGAACGGTGACCACATCAAGGTGCCCGGCAGCGATCAGGAAGGCAAAGAGTGGGAGCGTGACAGCGAGCTCAAGTATGTGGTGCAGGGCGGGACGTTCAAGGATGTCAGCCTGCGGTTGCGCAATGCGACCTACCGCACCAACTACGAGCAATATGCCCGGGATGTGGATGAGACGCGGCTGATCGTCAGCTACAACTTTTCGATCCTGTAGGAGCTGCCGCAGGCTGCGATCTTTTGATCTTGCTTTTAAAAATCAAAAGATCGCAGCCTCGTTGCACTCGACAGCTCCTACAGGGGAGGTGCGTCAGGTCAACTGATGCCGATACGGCAAATCCGGCCCGGTCTTGCTGCACGTCAGCGCCGTCGCCTGCACCGCAAACCTCGCCATCTCATCGATCTGCTGGCGACTCAATTGGCGAACGCCTTCGACCGAATCCAGCCCCTGCTCGGTCAGCCAGGTAATCAACGCCGCCTGGAAGGTATCGCCAGCGCCCACGGTGTCGGCGATGGTCACCGTGCAGGCCGGCACCGACCACGAACCATGGCTTCGACTGAATACGCTCGCACCTTCGCCGCCACGGGTCAGGAATACCAGTTGACAGCGGTGTTGCAGCCAGCCCTCTATAACCTGCGCCGGGTCCTGCCCGGGGTACAGCAAACCCAGGTCCTCATCGCTGACCTTGATCAGGTCGGCATGCTCGACGAGGGTCGCAATCCGCGAACGCCACAGCTCGATGTTTGGCTGCGGATTAAGCCGCACGTTCGGATCAAGGCTGATCAAGCGCTTGCCGCTTTCCCGGCGCACCAGCTCCAGCAGCGTGTCGGCAATCGGTTGCACCACCAGGGAAAACGAGCCGATGTGCAGGCCGCGCACTTGCGACCCCAACGCCGGCAGATGCTCGGGTTTGAGTTGTCGATCCGCGCAGCCTTCGCCGCGAAAGCTGTAGTGGGGCGAGCCATTGGCCCCGAGCGCCACCATCGCCAGGGTGGTCGGTGCAGCAAAATCCACCAGGTAGTCCGTGCGTACGCCTTCCTCCTCCAGCACCTGGAGCAAGCGCCGGCCAAGGTAGTCGGTGGACAACCCGGCGAACAACGCAGCCTCCACGCCCAGGCGGCGCAAACCCACTGCGACATTGAACGGCGAGCCACCGGCGATGGCCTTGAAATTCACTTTTGAAGCCAGGCCGCTGGCGTCGTTTTCACTGAAGAAATCGAACAGCGCTTCGCCACACACCAGATACATAGTTGTTCGCTCTTTATAGGGTTGCGACATGTTGTCGATAGCGTTCATAGGCCAGCTGCGAGGCCGCCACGTTTTGCGCGATCGGCATGCACACGCCTTCGGCGCCGATGGGGACCTGGGCAACAAGCGCATTGAAACGCTCGATATCCAGATCGAACAGTGCTCGAATCGACTCCGTGGCGTTGGTCAGGTTCATGGTGCAAATCAATGGCAACCAACCGCCGGCCGGCAACGCGGCCTGCAGACGCCCGCTGGGGTCGATGTCGCGCAGCAGCTGCAAATCCCATTGGCGAGTACGCACGTTGAAGTAAACCGTGCCCGAGGCATCGCCATACTCAGTGCAACGACGACCGGTGGAAATGCCCGCGCACCAAAGGGCAGGGGAAGCCGTGCTGGCGATAGATGATGGACAACCCGTTATGGTCGTCCATCAATTCGTAGGAAGGGTCGGTGACACGGGGCGTTCGGCTCATGTCGGAGCGTCTTCTTTATGGCGGTTCTTGGCTTCAATCCATTGCGCCATGTATTGCGTGCTCTTGTGTTGATGATGACGCAGCATGCTGCCGGTGAAGTTGTCTCTCCTGATCGAAGCCAGGTGTTGGCGGCAGTGCTCGAGCCGTGCAATCAGCGCCGGCCCATGAATGCGTGGCTGATAACGGCTCGCCAGCAATTCCAGGCCCTGGGCCTGGGCCTTGAGCCATTGCGTCTTGTCCTGGTAGAGCTGCACGGCACTATCGGCAAAGGACCTGGCAGTGCGGGTGATCGCCCCCGGCCATGGCTCAGCTGCGTGCATGCCCTCCGCGCCGATGGGCGTGGTGACATTCGGTGTGCCACAGAGCATTGCGTCGACAATCTTGCCTTTGATCCCCGCGCCAAAGCGCAACGGTGCCATGCACACCCGTGCCGCCGACATCACCTGCAAGGCGTCCTCAGCCCAGTTCATCACATGAAAGCCCTGCGCCGCGTTATGCAGCGCGGTCGCCTTGGGCGGTGTGTAGGCGCCGTAGATGTGCAGTTGAGCGGCGGGTAATTGCTGGCGAATCATCGGCCAGATAGTGGTCTTGAGCCAGAGCACCGCATCCCAGTTGGGGGCATGGCGAAAATTGCCGATGTGAATAAAGTGCGCCCGGTCCTCGAACGGCACCGGCGCATGGGTGGGCAGGTCCACCATCAGCGGGCACCCATGCAACAGGCTGCGCGGCAGCTTGAAGTGTTCGACCAGCAACTCGATCTCGACTTCGGAGATCATCAGGCTCAAGTCGCAACGATAAATCGCTGCGATCTCCCGCTGGGCCAGATCGGTCTCGGCCATGAGCTCAAATTCCTCACGCAGTGCCGGCGCGAAGAGCTCGCTGAAATCATTGCCGTCTTCGCTTGCCTTCAAGCGGTTCTTGAGTCGTTGCTGGCGCGCATCGCGAAGGCTTTGCAGGTCGGAGGTCTCGAGAACTCGCAGTGCTTCGGGGCAGTGTTTCTCGACGCGCCAGCCAAACTGTTCCTCCATCATGAAACGATCGAACAAGACGATGTCCGGGGCCAGTTCGCTGATGAAGGTGTCGAAACTGCTGTTGTTCAGCTCGATCGGTATTTCACGGATACCCAGCGCCGTCAGGTCGGCCCGATGTTCGCCGCTGCCGGCCGGGCTGCTGAATGTGACGTGCCAGCCTTGCTGCAGGAAGCTTTCGAGGATTTGCATCATATGCCCGCCAGCCGCCGAAGAGCGGGGCTCGGGCCAGACGTAACCAATAACCAGGACTTTGGTTGCGTGGGACTGACTCATGAACCGGAATTCCTTGAAACGAGCATGGCGCTGGAGAGGTAAAGGAGGCCGGCGATAAAGCGGCGCCCGAAGTCAGGCATTATCGAGGATACCCTTGACCTTGTCCCGCAACTGATCGATGGAAAACGGTTTGCCTATGAGATGCATGCCTTCGGGTACATCGATGTTCTCGGCATAACCGCTGGCGAACAGGATGGGCAGTCCAGGGCGCAGCAACCGGGCCTGGGTGGCCAGTTCTCGGCCGTCCATGACGGGTAAGCCCACGTCAGTCATCATCAGGTTGATGTGCTGGTTCTCATTCTCGAGAATCGCCAGCGCCTGCTCGCTGCTATCGGCCTCAAGGACCTTGTACTCCAGCTCCTCCAGCACGTCGACGATCAACATGCGCACGATGGCATCGTCTTCGACGACCAGGAGGGTGGGGGTATTGGCGGTCATGATGGGGTTCTCGGAAAGGGTGGATGGCTTTTTCGGCCGACCAGAATCGCCGGCTCTCTTGCATGAGTAAGTGAGGGGTCCCGACAAGTTCCCGATAGGCTATAAAAAGAAGGGTCGGCCCGCATTAGGGCAAAGGATAACCGCTGCGTTGGCGCAACAGCAGTTGAAAGTGCATTTTGCGGCCAATCCCGCGAGAAAATTCGATCAGTGCGTCAGTTTTGGGGCAAACTCCTTGGTTTTCACCCGTTCAACAAGGCTTAACTATGACCACTGAGTCTTCGGTTGATCAGCAGCGATTCCGCAAGCTCCTTAGCCGCAACATCAGTCTGCCGCTGGGCGTCGGCGCCATCAGTGCGGTTTTTTTCGTTTCGCTGATCACTTATCTGCTGTCGACGATCCAGTGGGTCGAGCACACCGACCGGGTGATCAATAACGCCAATGAGGCGGTCAAGCTGACGGTCGACCTGGAAACCGGCATGCGCGGCTACCTGCTCACCAGCGACGATAAATTCCTCGAACCCTATGAAACGGCGAAGCCACGCATCGAGGTGGTGCTCAACACCTTGCTCGAACTGACCGCGGACAACCCGGTCCAGACCGACCGCTTGCACAGGCTGGAGTCGTTGCAGCAGGAGTGGGCCGGTTACGCGCAATCGATGATCGATCTGCAGCGAAGCAACGGTGACTATCGTGGCGCGGTCAAGGCCGGCAAAGGCAAGCGCCTGACCGATGAAATCCGCAAGCAGTACGAAGACGTGATCGACATGGAGCAGCAGTTGCGCGCCACGCGTAACGAGGAAGTGCGCCGTACCACGATCTGGAGCATCACCCTTTATCTGTTATTCATTGCCGGCATCAGCGGGTTGCTGGCCTACATCGGCCGTCGCGATCTGCTCAATCTGTCGCAAAGCTACGCAGCGACCCTGGCGGCGCAACAGGCCAGTGCCCAGCGGCTGGAGCAACAGGCCTGGCTGCGCAATGGCCAGACCCAACTGGCCGAACAAGTGCTGGGGCAACTGTCGCTCAACCTGTTGGGGCGCAACATCCTGCAGTTCTGCGCGCAGTACCTGGGCAGTGCCGTGGCGGCCATTTATGTGCGCGAAGAACACGGCGGCCTGCGCCGCGTGGCGTCCTATGGGTTTTCCCGAGAGCAGGAGGCGCGTGAGCAGCAAATCTACAGTGACGAAGGCATTGTCGGCCAGGTGGCGCAACAGGCCCACCTGATTCGCCTGGACGATGTGCCCAGCGACTACTTCAAGGTCAGTTCCGGGCTGGGCGAAGGTTTACCGCGCAGCGTGCTGGTGGTCCCGACCAGCGACGACGAGCGGGTCAACGGCGTCATTGAGCTGGGCTTCCTGCGCCCGTTGACCGACCGTGACATCGATTTGCTGGAGCTCATTGCCGGTAACATCGGCACCTCCATCGAGGCGGCGCGTTATCGCCAGCGTTTGCAGGAAGTGCTGGCTGAAACCCAGCAACTCAACGAAGAGTTGCAGGTTCAGCAGGAAGAGCTCAAGACCGCCAATGAAGAGCTGGAAGAGCAGTCGCGGATTCTCAAGGAATCCCAGGCGCATCTGGAAACCCAGCAGGTCGAGCTCGAACAGACCAACGAACAACTTGCCGAACAGGCGCAGGTGTTGGCCGAGCAACGTGACGCCATGGACCTCAAGAATACCGAGCTCAACCAGGCCCAGGCCCAGCTCGAAGAGCGCGCCGAAGAACTGCAGCGTTCGAGCAAATACAAGTCCGAATTCCTCGCCAACATGTCCCACGAGTTGCGCACGCCGTTGAACAGCTCGCTGATCCTGGCCAAGTTGCTGGCGGAAAACCCGCAGGAAAACCTGAGTGCCGAGCAGGTCAAGTTCGCCGAGTCGATCTATTCGGCGGGCAACGACTTGCTCAACCTGATCAACGATATTCTCGATATCTCCAAGGTCGAAGCCGGCAAACTGGAGATACGCCCGGAAAACACCAGCGTTGCGCGCCTGGTGGACGGCTTGCGCGGGATGTTCCAGCCGCTGGCTGCGCACAAGCAACTGGATTTCCAGGTCGAGTTGCAGGACGGTGCGCCAACCATGATGTACACCGACCGCCAGCGCGTGGAGCAGATCATCAAGAATCTGCTCTCCAATGCCGTCAAGTTCACCGAGAAAGGTCGGGTCTCCCTGACCGTGAGCGCGGCGTCGAACCAAGGCATTGCCTTTGTCGTCAGCGATTCGGGGATCGGTATTGCCGCCGATCAACAGGAAAGCATTTTCGAGGCCTTTCGCCAGGCCGATGGCACTACCAATCGTCGTTATGGCGGGACCGGCCTGGGCCTGTCGATTTCCCGTGACCTGGCCGCGCTGCTCGGCGGCTCGATCAATGTCTCCAGCACGCCGGGGCAGGGCAGCCAGTTCAGCCTGATCCTGCCGCAGCAATACGTGGAACATGGCGACGAGCCCGTTGAGCGGATGCATGCCATGCCAACCCACGCTCCAACCCCGGTTGCGCCCATTGCGGTTGCGCCGGCGGTGGTCCAGGAGATCGCGCGGTTCGCCGATGACCGCCTCAAGGCACCCTTCACCGTGCGTTGTATCCTGGTGGTGGAGGACGAGCCGAATTTTGCGCACATCCTTTATGACCTCGCCCATGAACTGGGTTACCAGTGCCTGGTGGCCCATGGCGCCGACGAGGGCTACGACCTGGCCAGGCAATACATTCCGGACGCCATCCTGCTGGACATGCGCCTGCCGGATCATTCCGGGCTGACGGTGCTGCAACGCCTGAAGGAACACGCAGAGACCCGGCATATTCCCGTGCATGTGATTTCGGTCGAAGACCGGGTCGAAGCGGCGATGCACATGGGAGCCATCGGTTATGCGGTCAAGCCGACCACCCGCGAAGAGCTCAAGGACGTGTTCGCGCGCCTGGAGGCCAAGCTGACCCAGAAGGTCAAGCGTGTGTTGCTGGTCGAGGACGACGACTTGCAGCGCGATAGCATTTCCCGGCTGATCGGCGACGATGACATCGAAATCACCGCCGTCGGCCTGGCGCAGGATGCCCTGGCACTGCTGCGGAACACCGTGTTCGATTGCATGATCATCGACCTCAAGCTGCCGGACATGCTCGGCAACGACCTGCTCAAGCGCATGTCCAGCGAGAACATCTGCTCGTTCCCGCCGGTGATTGTCTATACCGGGCGCAACCTGACCCGGGACGAAGAGGCTGAGCTGCGCCGGTATTCGCGCTCGATCATCATCAAGGGCGCGCGCTCTCCCGAGCGCCTGCTGGACGAAGTGACACTTTTTCTGCACAAAGTCGAATCACGGTTGTCCCATGACCGGCAGAAGATGCTCAAGACCGCCCGCAGCCGTGACAAGGTGTTCGAGGGGCGCAAGGTGTTGCTGGTGGACGACGATGTGCGCAACATTTTCGCCCTCACCAGTGCGTTGGAGCAAAAGGGCGCCGTCGTGGTCATCGGCCGCAACGGGCGTGAAGCGATTGAGCGATTGAATGAATTCGAAGACATCGACCTGGTGCTGATGGACGTGATGATGCCGGAAATGGATGGTTTCGCCGCCACCACCTTGATTCGCAAGGAGGCGCGCTGGCGCAAACTGCCGATCATCGCGGTGACGGCCAAGGCCATGAAAGACGATCAGGAGCGCTGCCTGCAGGCCGGCGCCAACGATTACCTGGCCAAGCCCATCGACCTCGATCGCCTGTTCTCGCTGATTCGTGTGTGGTTACCGAAGATGGAACGCATTTAAGTGCAGAGCAATCATTCAGGGGAGCGCAGCAGCGAAATCGAATTGCGCTTGTTGATCGAGGCGATCTACCTCAAGTACAGCTACGATTTTCGCGATTACTCCGGCGCCTCGATCAAGCGCCGGGTGACGCACGCCTTGAGCCAGTTCGAGTGCAATACCATTTCGGCATTGCAGGAAAAAGTCCTGCACGACCCGACGGCGTTCATGCAGTTGCTGCAACTGCTGACGATTCCGGTCAGTGAAATGTTTCGCGACCCTTCGCACTTCCTGGCCATCCGCCGCGAAGTGGTGCCGTTGCTCAAGACCTACCCTTCGCTGAAGATCTGGATCGCCGGGTGCAGCACCGGTGAAGAAGTCTATTCGATGGCCATCCTGTTGCGCGAAGAGGGCCTGCTCGAGCGCACGATCATCTATGCCACTGACATCAATCCGCGTTCGCTGGACAAAGCCAAGCAAGGGATTTTCTCCATGGAGAATGTCCGCGCCTACACTTCCAACTACCAGCAGGCCGGCGGCAAGTGCTCCTTCGCCGACTATTACACGGCGGCGTATGGGTTCGCGATTTTCGACAAGTCGCTGTGCGAAAACGTGACCTTCGCCGATCATAGCCTGGCGACGGACAGCGTATTTTCAGAAACTCAGTTAATTTCATGTCGTAATGTATTGATTTACTTCAATAAAAAATTACAGGATCGCGCTTTCGGCTTGTTTCATGAGTCACTTTGCCACCGCGGTTTCCTCGCTCTGGGCAGCAAGGAAACGCCAGATTTTTCAGCCTTCGGCAACCAGTTCGAGCCGTTGGTCAAACAAGAACGGATCTATCGCAAATCATGAACAGCGCAACGGGCTTACCTTCAATAGAAGCGATTGTGATCGGTGCGTCGGCTGGCGGAGTTGAGGCGCTGCTCAGTATCCTGGGTCCGCTGCGACAAGGTTTCGCATTGCCGATCATCGTGGTCCTGCACCTGCCGGGCGAGCGCCGTAGTCACCTGGTGGACGTCTTCGCCAGGCGTGTCTCGCTGCCGGTCGTGGAGGCCACGGACAAGACCCCGGTTGAAGCCGGTACCCTGTATTTCGCCACGCCCGGGTATCACTTGTCGGTGGAGCGGGACCGCAGCTTTTCCCTGAGCCTGGAAGACCGGGTGCATTATTCGCGGCCGGCCATCGACTTCCTGTTCGAATCGGCTGCCGATGCCTACGGCGCGAAGCTGGCCGCGGTATTGCTGACCGGCGCCAACCAGGATGGCGCCAAGGGTATGTCCCAGGTCAAGCAGCATGGCGGGCTGACCATCGTCCAGGACCCGGGCGAGGCCCAGGTCGCGACCATGCCCCAAGCGGCACTGAATATCCTGCAGCCCGATCACATACTCCCCATACGCGGCATCGGCCGTTTGCTTGTCGAGCTGGAACGAATCGCATGCTAAGTAATATCCAGGCCAAACTGCTGATCGTCGACGATTTGCCAGAAAACCTATTGGCACTCGAAGCGCTGATCAAGCGTGAAGATCGCATCGTCTACAAGGCTTTGTCGGCCGACGAAGCCTTGTCGCTGTTGCTGCAACACGAATTCGCCATTGCCATCCTCGACGTGCAGATGCCCGGCATGAATGGCTTCGAGCTGGCCGAGTTGATGCGTGGCACGGAAAAGACCAGGAACATCCCGATCGTGTTCGTCAGTGCCGCCGGTCGCGAGCTGAACTACGCGTTCAAGGGCTACGAAAGCGGCGCCGTCGATTTCCTGCACAAGCCCCTGGATATCCAGGCGGTCAAGAGCAAGGTCAATGTCTTCGTCGACCTCTACCGCCAGAGCAAGGCCATGAAACAACAGGTCGAAGCGCTGGAACAGAGCCGTCGGGAGCAGGAAGCGTTGCTCATGCAGTTGCGCAGTACCCAGCTTGAGCTGGAGCAGGCGGTGCGCATGCGCGATGACTTCATGTCCATCGTTGCCCATGAAGTGCGCACGCCGCTCAATGGACTGATTCTAGAAACCCAGTTGCGCAAGATGCACCTGGCCCGGGACAACGCTGCTGCCTTCACCCTGGACAAGATGCACGCCATGGTCGATCGCGATGAACGGCAGATCAAAAGCCTGATCCGGCTGATCGAAGACATGCTCGATGTGTCACGTATTCGTACCGGCAAGTTGTCGATTCGCCCGACACACTTTGATCTGGCGGCGCTGGTTCGCGGTTTGTTGCACAATTTTGCCCCGCAGATCGAGGCCGCCGAAACGTCGGTCAGCCTGGACGCCGAGCAATCGGTGATGGGCGATTGGGATGAGTTTCGTATTGAGCAGGTGATTTCCAACCTGCTGACCAACGCCCTGCGTTATGGCGCCAAGAGCCCGATCAACCTGAAGGTGTACAGTGAGAACGGTGAAGCACGGGTGGAAGTCCGTGATTTTGGAATCGGCATCAGCGAGGAGAACCAGCAACGGATTTTCCAGCAATTCGAGCGCGTCTCGGCCAACCATGTCGCCACCGGGCTGGGCTTGGGGTTGTTTATTTCCGAACAGATAGTTGCCGCCCATGGCGGTACCATTACCGTCGAAAGCCGGATTGGCGAAGGCGCCCTGTTTCGCGTTTGTCTGCCGCTGTAGGAAAACCGCGCGATAAACGCAACCTCTGATCGACCTCGGGGTCGTATCAGCAGCTATTGACCGAACAAAGGCTTCCCATGAGTGAAGATGCACAAGATGTAGTCCTCGTCGTCGAGGACGATCCCTCAATCCTGATGGTGCTGTCGGCCTATCTGTCGGGAGAGGGCTACCGGGTGCTGCAAGCCGAAAACGGCGAGCAGGCCTTCGAGATCCTCGCCAGCAAGCCACACTTGGACATGATGATCACCGATTTTCGCCTGCCCGGCGGGATTTCTGGCGTGCAGATCGCCGAGCCCGCGGTGAAGCTACGGCCTGAGCTCAAGGTGATTTTCATCAGCGGCTACGCCCAGGAAATTCGCGAGACTGATAGCCCGATTACTCGCAAGGCACCGATTCTTGAGAAACCATTCGATCTGGACACGTTGCAGGAACTGATGCAGGACATGCTGTCCTGATCGGGTAGGAGCTGCCGCAGGCTGCGATCTTTTGATCTTGCTTTTAAAGATCAAAAGATCGCAGCCTGCGGCAGCTCCGACAGGGGATGGTTGTGTTCGACGCTTGCGCATCGGCGCGTTCAGACACGAATCATCTCCTGCACCTTCGCCGTCAACAGATCGAAGGTAAAAGGCTTGGTGATCATCTGCATGCCCGGATCGAGGAACCCGCCGCGCACCGCCGCATGTTCGGCATAGCCGGTAATGAACAAGACCCTCAGGTCCGGCCGCAGTTGCCGGCCGATTTCCGCCAGTTGACGACCATTCATGCCGGGCAGTCCGACGTCGCTGATCAGCAGGTCGATGCGTTGGGCCGAGTCGAGGATCGGCATCGCACTGTCGGCATCGCTGGCCTCGACAAAGGCATACCCCAGATCTCCCAGCACGTTGCTGACCAGCAGTCGCACCGCCGGATCGTCCTCGACGATCAAAACGGTCTCGCCATTTTTCGCGTAGGGGGCGTGTTCGATGTTGACCGGGTTGTCCTGGGGCAGGTCACCCCCAAAACGCGGTAGATACAAGTTCACCGTGGTGCCTGCGCCGACTTCACTCTGAATGGCGACATGCCCACCCGATTGCTTGCTGAAACCATAGATCATCGACAAACCCAGGCCGGTGCCCTGGCCGATGGGCTTGGTGGTGAAGAACGGGTCGAAGGCCCGGTTGATGGTGCTTTGCGGCATACCGCAGCCATTGTCGGTGACGCTCAGTACCACATAGTCGCCTGGCGCGAGATTACCGTAGGGCTTGGTGAAATCGGCATCCAGGTGGCGGTTCGAGGTCTGCACCAGCAGTTTTCCACCATCGGGCATGGCGTCGCGGGCATTGATGACCAGGTTGAGCAGGGCGCTTTCCAGTTGATTGGGGTCGGCTTCGGCGACCCATAGCTGATCGCTCAGTTGCATGTCCAAGTGAATGCTTTCATTGATGCTGCGTTGCAACAGTTCGCCCATGGAGACCACCAGGTTATTCATCTCCACGGGCTTGGAGTCGAGCGACTGGCGACGGGAAAACGCCAGCAGACGATGAGTCAGGCTCGCCGCACGATTGGCCGACGTCACGCCAAGGTCGATCAGGCTGTCCAGATCCTCTGTGCGCCCCCGGGCCAGTCGCCGGCGCAATAACTCCAAACTGCCGATGATGCCGGTCAGCATGTTGTTGAAGTCATGGGCAATGCCACCGGTGAGTTGGCCGACCGCCTCCATTTTTTGCGACTGGCGCAGTGCTTCTTCATTGTGGCGCAGTTGTGCGGTGCGCTCTTCAACCTGTTGTTCCAGGGTCTCGAGGGTGTTTTGCAGGCGCAGTTCGCTCATGCTCAAGTCCACCAGCCGATCCCTGGCTTCATACTGTCGCCTTCGGCCGCGCAAGGCGGCGGCGACCAGGCTGATTAATGTTTCGGGGTGGAAGGGTCGTTCGAGGAACGTGACATTGCCCAGGAGGGGGCCAAAGCGTGACGCCGGATTATGTTCCGGGCCACCATGGTGAGTCAGCAATACGATCGGCAAATCAGACCACGCCGGTTGCTGCTCGATCAGGCTCAACAGGGGTTCGAGATCGCTGCGCAGCAAGGCTTCGGAAGACATGAGCAACAAGCCGGCTCCTTGCTCAACTTCGAGGCAAAGCCCCGGCAGATCAGTACTGACGACTCCGCCGAAGCCCGCTTCATTGAGCAGCATCAAGGCGATCTGACTGTCCCGCCCCAAGGGGGCAAGAATGATCGCACGCTCGGACGTCGCTTCATTGACCGTCACGGGATTTCATCCCCGAGCAGAGGATTGCTGGCACCCAAATAGGTCGGGACTCCGCGCAATACGCCCTGGAAGGTTTCCAGCGGTTCGCCGATGGTCATGCCTTTGGTGCTGATTTTGTATTCGCGGATGGTCGATTCATGGCTGCCTGTGCGTTTCTTGATGATGGAAATGGCTCGCCGCACCTTGCCCAGGGCTTCGAAGTAGCGCAGCAGAATGACCGTATCGGCCAGGTACGTGATGTCTACCGGGGCCTGCATGTCACCGACCAGGCCATGCTGGGCGACTGTCATGAACGTCGCCGCGCCTTTGCGGTTGAGGTACAGCAGTATTTCGTGCATGTGCAGCACCAGGGCGTTCTCTTCCGGCATCGCCGCTTGATAGCCGTTGATGCTGTCGATTACCACGGTCTTGATATCGCCTTCATCGACGCAACGACGAACCCGGTGGGAAAATTCGCCGGGGGAGAGTTCAGCGGCGTCCACTTGCTCGATCAGCAAGTTGCCGGTGGCTTGCAATGCACTCAAGTCGATGCCGATTTTCTTCATGCGAGCGAACAGCAAGCCAAGCTCTTCATCGAAGATGAACAGAGCCGCCTTTTCGCCCCGGGCCACGGCGGCGGCGGCGAAAATCATCGATATCAAGGATTTTCCGGTGCCGGCCGGGCCGAGAATCAGCGTGCTTGAGCCCGTCTCGACGCCACCGCCGAGCAGCGCGTCCATTTCGCGGATGCCGCTGGTCAACTGCTGTCGCTGGTAGGCACCCCGGTGCTCCGCGGCCACCAGGCGTGGGAACACGTGTACGCCGTCACCCATGATGGTGAAATCATGATAACCGCCGCGGTATTTCTGGCCACGGTATTTCACCACGCGAACGCGCCGGCGCTCGGCGCCATAGTTCGGCGTCAGTTCCTCCAGCCGAACCACTCCGTGGGCCACGCTGTGCACGGTCTTGTCCAGGGATTCGGTGGTCAGGTCGTCGAGCAGCAGCACCGTGGCCTCATAGCGCACGAAATAATGCTTGATGGCGAGGATCTGTCGACGGTATCGCAGTGAGCTTTGCGCCAGCAGGCGAATCTCGGAGAGGCTGTCGAGCACGACGCGGGTCGGCCTGACGCGTTCGACGACTTCAAAAATCTGTTTGGTCGCCTCACCCAATTCCAGGTCCGAGGAGTACAACAGCGATTGCTGGTGCTCGGCGGTCAGCAGGCTTTCGGGGGGCGTCAGTTCGAAGATATGGACGTTATCGTCCAGCTCCCAGCCATGGGATCGCGCACCCTGGCGCAATTCGCGTTCGGTTTCGGACAGGGTGATGTACAACGAGCGCTCGCCGGCTTGGGCACCGGCCAACAAGAAGTGCAAGGCGACCGTGGTCTTGCCGGTTCCGGGTTCGCCCTCAAGCAAGAACACGTGGCCGCGGGACAGTCCGCCATTGAGGATGTCATCGAGACCAGTAATCCCTGTGGCGGCTTTAACGCTGATCAACTCGTTGGATGTAGACAAAAAATGCCCTCTCATGACTAGGGGAAACGAGGCAGCGGACCGATGATGGCGAGCTGCCTGTTCACTTGACCTTGGGTCGCGAGGAGCGTTCAACTTTTTTGAGAGGCGTTGGGTGTGCACTCGCACCGTAGGAGCGAGGCTTGCCCGCGAAGAACGAGACGCGGTAACGACTGATACACCGAAGCGCCTGGTTCGCCGGCAAGGTTCCTACGTCGGTAACCTGTTTTATAGCCCTTGCTGCAGGGCCGGATCATCCGGGTTCATCTGTTCCAGCTGCGCCAGCAATATCTGCACGTTCTGCAATTGCCCGCTTTCTTTCCAGTAGTTGATCAGCAACACCCGTGCGCGGCGATCGTTCGGGTGGCGCTGGACGATTTCCTGCAGCTGTTTCTGCGCCGCTTCCAGTTCCTGCTCGCCATGCAGCGTGGTGGCCAGGTCGTAGCGGTAGTCCTTGTTGTTCGGCTCAAGCTCCACGGCCTTGGACAATCCGAGCAGGGCGAATTCGCTTTGGCCGTGATGCAGCAGCCAGAGCCCCAGCGCATGTTGCAGATAGGCCGAGTCGGGCTGGGCCTTGAGTTGTTTGGCCAACAGTTGCCGGGCCGCGTCGCTCTGGCCCTGTTTGTCCAGTATCTCAATCTGCATCACCAGCGCCGGCAGATTGCCCGGGTCCAGACGCAAGGTGTGTTCGAGCGCCTGTTGTGCCTTCTTCAGTTGGGCATTGTGCAGGTACAGGCGCGCCAGTTGATACTGATTGTCGGCACTTTCAGGGGCGTCTTTGAGAACCACCTGCCAGGCGTCGATAGCCTGCTCCAGCGCGCCGAAATACAGGCCAAGATCATCGGGCGACAGGCCCAGCAACGCATTGACGGCGGCCAGGCGCACGCTCTGTTCGCCGTCATCGAGCAAGGGCCCCAGCAGTAGGCTGCGCTGGCCGCTGGGCACCAGCCCGCTGATGCTTTTGATCGCCGCGATACGGACCTCGGGCGCCTCATGCTGCAAGTCTGCATCCGCCAGTTTCAGCGCCACGGAGCTGGGGTAGTTGGGCAGTTCGGCCAGCAGCCAGACGCGCCGCTTGGGTGATATGTCCGGGCGGGCCAGTTGCTGGTAGAGCACCCGCGCGGCCCCCGGCTGGCCGTTTCGGGCTGCCGTCAGTGCTTCGCTGTACCCGCGCTTGATGGTTTCGGGTACTACCGGGGTGCTGCTGCGCAGGAACATCCAGGCAAGGCCGATGGCAAACAGGACACAGAGGCTGATGAGCAAATAGCGGCGGGACTGGGTCATGCAGAATCCGGAAGCTGACAGGCTTTGGCAAAGCTGTCAGCTTCGGTCAGGCGGCGCCTGGAGTCAAACCCTGACTGCGATACTCAAACCTGTCCAGACCTCGCGGCTATGACTACGCTTGCTGGAGTGGATTGGACAGGCATTCCCATGCAAGCGCTGCTGCAATACTTCAAGGCGATGCTCAACCCTGGGCGCGGGGTGCTGCTGTTCGCCTTGAGAACCATCGCTGCCGGGCTGTTGACTCTCTATCTGGCGTTCGTATTCGACCTCGAACAGCCCAAGTGGTCGATCATGGCCGTGGTCATCATCAGCCAGCCCCTGGCCGGCATGGTGCTGGCCCGCAGTTTCGGTCAGGTCATCGGAACCACCCTGGGAGCGGCAGTGGCCGTGGTAATCATGGCGCTATTCCCCCAGGCGCCGCTGCCTTTCATCATGACCTTGTCGCTGTGGCTGGCGTTGTGCACCGCCGGTGGCACCTTGTTGCGCTATACCAGTTCCCAGGCGTTTGTCCTCAGCGGCTACACGGCGGTGGTCGTGGGGCTGTTGGCGGTTCCCGATCAGGACGGGACCTTCCTGCTGGCCGTGACCCGCGTGACCGAGACGTTGCTGGCAGTGGCCTGCGTCTGCATCGTGAGCCTGCTGACCGCGCGCCCGGAAGCCGTGGCCGAGGAGTATTTCGACAGGATCGACCAGGTGATCAAGCTGCTGGCAACCCATGCCAGCGCCGTTATTCGTACCGAGGAAAGCGAGGAAGACTTCCACCGTCGGCAAATGCAGTTGCTGGGGCAGATCAGCGCATTGGAGGGTGTGCGCCGGCACCTCTATTACGATGCGCCGCGCTTGCGCAGCGCCGACGACCTGGTGCAATTGCTCGGCAACCAACTGGTGCTGCTGACGGCAAGACTCACCGCCTTGCGCCACCAGCGCGAACTGTTGCTCGAACGCTGGGAAGGTGAGCTCCCCAAGGAAATACAGCAACTGCTCGCCGAAGAACTGGTCTTGCTCGACGAACTGGCCCGGCAGGGGCGCGCGATACCTGGTGAGCAGCGGCGCCAGTTTGCTGCGTTGCAACAGCGTTTCGATGCACTGGCGTACCGCTCGGAGCAATTGATCGAGCCCTTGAAGGCCACCTTGCGCTCGCTGTCCTGGTCCTTACGCTGGGAGCAGGCGCGCATGCTGCAGCAGCTTGAAATGATTTTGGAGTTGAGCGATGTGATCCAGAGCGGGCGCAAGGCCAGTAGCGTTTTTCGTGGCCAGGCCAACCCTCTGCACCTGGACTTCACCCTGGCGACGATGAATGCCATCCGCGCTTATTGCGCACTGATGGTGGCCGGGCTGATCTGGATCGAAACGGGATGGGACGGCGCGCGGGGCGGGATGGTCGTGGTGGGGATTCTGTGTTCGCTGATGGCGACGTTTCCCCGGCCACTCCTGGCTGCCCAGAGCTATGCTCGGGGGCTGGCGCTGGCATTGGTGCTGTCGGCGGTGCTGCAGTTCGCGCTGGTCCCGATGATCAGCAGTTTCGAGCTCCTGGCGCTGCTGCTGGCGCCCTTGCTGTACGCGGTCGCCGTGGGGTTGTCCAGCCCGGCCACGACGGGCACGGGGATTGGCCTGGGGTTGATGACGTGCCTGTTGTTGGGCCCGCAAAACACCGGCACAGGCCAAAACAGCGCCATCCAGTGGTTCGAGTTTGCGGGCGCTTATGTGTGCGCCGCGACACTGGCGTTGAGTGTCTATGCCCTGATCTTCCCCTTCAGGCCTGTGCTGCGGATTCGCCGCTTGTTCAAGGAGAACTGCGAGCAGGTCTACGCCTTGCTGAAAACCCCCGCCACCGATGAAAACCAGTTCGCCTTCGAGAGTCGTATGGTCGACCGCCTGACCATGATGCTGGGACTGTTGCCCGCCATCGAGGACAAGCCATCGCGTGACCTGTTCGATGTCAGCCTGGGTTGCATGGCGCTGGGCATCGCCTTGAACCAACTGCGGCAACAGGGGCAGAACAACGCATTGCTCAGCCCGGGGTTGCAACGTCGACTATTCGCCACGGTGCGAGAAACCGGGAGGCTGGTGGCCGGTCGGCGCGACATTGGAGTGGACCAGGTGCTCGACAGCCTGCACGCCTTGGGCGATGACCTGGACGCGCTGCATTCCAGTGTTCATGAACACCTCTGGTCGGTGTTTCGCATGCGCGTGGCGTTGTTGATCGTGGTGTCGTTCCTGGAACGCCACCGTCGCCACTTCGAACCCGCCACCTTGCAGGGAGTACCCGAGCTTGCCCATTGATCTGGAAATAGGCGGCGTCTACCTGCCACCGATCGCCCAGGCGTTGCTGCTGGGGGTACCGGTTTTCCTGGTGCTGGACTGGATCCTGCGGCGTCTCGGGGTGTTGCAGTTCGTCTGGCATGAAGCCTTGTTCGAAGGCGCGTTGTACGTCTGCGTGTGCGCGACGTTGATCCTGGTGATGGGAGCCTGATGCCGTGAAGAAGATCCTTGCCCATCTCACCACGGTGGCGGTAGTGGTGCTGGCTTTCGTGCTCGGCTGGTTTGCCTGGGAGCACTACACCCGTGCACCCTGGACCCGCGACGCACGAGTGCGTGCCGATGTGGTGACCTTGTCCGCCGATGTCGCGGGACGCATCGTCAGCCTCGGCGTGCAGGATAACCAGCATGTGCAGAAGGACCAGTTGCTGCTGGAAATAGATCCTTCACGCTACGCCCTGGCGGTCGAGCACGCCAAGCGTTCGGTGGAAGTGGCGAAGGCCTCGCTGGGGCAGTCCGAGGCAACCATCGTCGCCAGCCAGGCCCTGCTCAAGCAGCGCCAGAGCGAGGAGCGGCGCCGGCGGACCCTCAAGGAGCGCTCGGCGATTTCTGGCGAAGAGTGGGAAAAATCCAGCACCGATGTCTCGGTGGCCCAGGCCGATTTGCTGCGCAACCAGGCCAACCTGGGGTTTGCCCAGGCCAATGTGCAACTGGCGATCGCCGCACTGGCCGAGGCCGAACACGACCTGGAACGCACCCGTGTCGTATCGCCGATCAGCGGCTACGTCACCAATCTTTTGACCCGCCAGGGCGACTACGCTACCGCTGGCGGTCCGCTTGTGGCCCTGGTCGACAGCGATTCGTTTTACGTCAGCGGCTATTTCGAAGAAACCAAACTGCCGCGAATCGGAGAGGGTGATCGGGTCGACATCGAGCTGATGAGCGGCGAACGTTTCGGTGGCACTGTGCAAAGCATCGCCTTTGCCATTGCCGACCGGGAAAACCTGCCGGGCGGCCGCTTGCTGGCGAACATCAACCCCAGCTACACCTGGGTCAAGTTGGCGCAGCGGGTGCCGGTGCGGATCAAAATCGACGAAGACTATGCCCGTAGAGACAAATTGCGCGCCGGTACAACGGCTACCGTGACGGTTCGGGAGAACCACAACGCCCAAGATCACCGCTGACCCCTGTAGGAGCTGCCGAAGGCTGCGATCTTTTGATTTTGAAAAGCAAGATCAAAAGATCGCAGCCTTCGGCAGCTCCTACAGTGGGGTGTTGTCTGCTGGATGGGTAAAAAAAGCCCCGCGACCGAATGGGGCGCGGGGCAAAAAATTGGTTGGTTGCGGCCAACCAAAGGAGCTCTGTATTGCTCGGGGCGGCGTTCCGACGACAATGCGTTAAATCAGGTGCCCAACGGCGCCCTCGGGTTTTTCGCGAGCATGCTCGCTCCTACAACCGTCTCTGGTTGCCAGCCGCCACCGAGGGCCTTGTAGATCGCCACGATGCCGCGGTACAGGTCGACTTCGGCCTGGGCCTGGGTGTCTTCGGCCGCCAGGCGTTCACGCTGGGCATCGAGCAGCACGAGGAAGTCGGCGGTGCCCTCGCGGTAGCGGATTTCGGCGAGGTCGGCGGCTGAACGGCTCGATTCGCTCTGGCGAATCAGCGAAATCAGTCGCTGCTGGCGTTTGCCGTAGTCGCTAAAGGCGTTTTCCGACTCTTCCAGGGCCAGCAACACTTGCTGCTCGTAAGTCGCCAGGGCGCCTTCGGCATCGGCGTCGGCGCCGCGTATGCGGGCCTTTACACTGCCCAGGTCAAACGCCGCCCAGGTGATGCTCGGGCCCAGTGCCCAGGCGTTGGCCGCCGAGGAACCGATCTGCGAGCCACGTCCGGCGGTCCAGCCGAGGAAGCCGCTGAGGCTCACCCGTGGAAACAAGTCGGCTTTCGCCACGCCAATGCGCGCCGTGGCCGACGCCAGTTTGCGCTCGGCGCTGAGGATGTCCGGACGGCGTTGCAACAACTCGGCGGGATCACCGATCGGCAAGGCCTTGGCAATCGCTGGCAAGTCTTTCGGGCCCAGGTCCACGGTCAACTTGTCCGGGCGCTGGCCCAGCAGGGTGGCGATACGGTTTTTCTGTCGCACCTGCTCGGCCTGCAACTGCGGCACGCTGGCTTCGACCGAAGCCAGGCGCGCATCGGCACGTTCCACATCAAGCTGGTCGCCGACGCCGGCATCCCGCAGGCTGATGGTGATCTTGCGCGACTCCTGCTGGTTGTTCAGGTTGGCCAGGGCAATTTTTTCCCGCAGTTGTGCACCGCGAAGCTGGCCATAGGCGTCCACCAGTTCGGCAATCATGGTCACTTGCAACTGGTACAGATCAGCCTCGAGTGCCTGTTGCTCGGCATCCGCCGATTCCAGGTTGCGCTGGATGCGGCCGAACAGGTCGATCTCCCAGGCCATGTCCAGCCCCAGGTCATAGCGTTCGCTGTTGACACGGTCGGTGGTCTCGCCAGGAATCTGCCCTTTGCCCAAGTCACTGCTGACCCGGCTGGTGATCGTCGGCATGGCGTCATTGCTGACGTCATCGCGGATCGCCCGGGCCGCTTTCCAGCGAGCGAAGGCGACACGCAGGTCACGGTTGCCCTTGAGGGACTCGGTCACCAACTGGTTGAGGGTCGGGTCTTCGAACTGCTGCCACCAGATGCCTTCGAACCGCGAACGGTCGAAGTTCTTCTGGCCGGCTGCGCCCTGCGTGGCCGTGGTGATGTTGGCCGGTTCAAGGGCTTGGGTTTTATAGTCCGGGCCGACGGCACAGGCGCTCAGCGCCAGTACCAGCAGGCTTGGCAGGAAAGCTTTCAAACTCATCAATGCGACTCCAGCTTCAGGGCACGGGCGGCTTTGCGCGCTTGACCACGCTCGACAAAGTTGCGAATCAATACGTAGAACACCGGCGTCAGCAGCAGGCCGAAGAAGGTCACCCCGAGCATCCCGGAGAACACCGCTACACCCATGGCGTGACGCATCTCGGCACCGGCACCGCTGGAGAACACCAGGGGTACCACACCCATGATGAATGCAAAGGAGGTCATCAGGATTGGCCGCAGACGCAGGCGGCACGCTTCCAGTACCGCCGC
Organism: Pseudomonas sp. G5(2012); assembly: GCF_000408945.1. Taxonomy (NCBI): domain Bacteria; kingdom Pseudomonadati; phylum Pseudomonadota; class Gammaproteobacteria; order Pseudomonadales; family Pseudomonadaceae; genus Pseudomonas; species Pseudomonas sp. G5(2012). The sequence goes on along the minus strand of NZ_APIO01000033.1, from coordinate 15,737 downwards.
CAGCGGGTTCATGCCTTCGAGCTGTTTATCCTTGGCAAACTCGACGATCAGGATCGCGTTCTTACAGGCCAGTCCCACCAGTACGATCAAGCCGATCTGGGTGAAGATGTTGTTGTCGCCTCCCGAAGCAATCACACCGGTAATGGCTGACAGCAGGGTCATCGGGACGATCAGGATCACCGCCAGTGGCAGGCTCCAGCTTTCGTATTGGGCCGCCAGCACCAGGAACGCCAGCAGCACGCAGAGCGGGAACACGAACAGTGCGGTGTTGCCGGACAGGATCTGCTGGTAGGTCAAGTCAGTCCATTCGTAGGTCATGCCGTTGGGCAGTTCTTCCTTGAGCAGTTTCTCGATGGCTTTTTCCGCCTGGCCGGAGCTGTAGCCGGGGGCTGCGGCACCGTTGATTTCAGCGGTGATGAAGCCGTTGTAGTGCATCACACGATCGGGGCCCGAGGTGTCACTGACCTTGATGAAGGTCGCCAGCGGGATCATCTCGCCCCTGTTGTTGCGCACCTTGAGTTGGCCGATCTGGTCGGATTCGAGGCGGAACTGTTGTTCGGCCTGAACGTTGACCTGATAGGTGCGACCAAAGCGGTTGAAGTCGTTGGCATACAGCGAACCCAGGTAGATCTGCAGGGTGTCGAAGATGTCGCTGACGGCCACGCCGTGGGTCTTGGCTTTCTCCCGGTCGATGGCGGCATCGACCTGAGGCACGTTCACCGTGTAGCTGGTGAACAACCCGGCCAGTTCCGGAACGTTGTGGCTCTTGGCGATGATGTTCATGGTTTCCTTGTACAGCTCTTCGTAGCCCAGGTTGCCCCGGTCTTCGATCTGCAGGCGGAAACCGCCGATGGTGCCCAGGCCTTGTACCGGTGGCGGCGGGAAGATCGCCATGTAGGCTTCCTGGATGCCGGCGAACTGCCCGTTCAAGGCACCGGCAATCGCGCCGGCGGACATGCTCGGATCTTTGCGCTCATCGAACGGCTTGAGGGTCACGAACACGATGCCGGCGTTCGGGCTGTTGGTGAAACCGTTGATCGACAGGCCAGGGAAGGCCACCGCACTTTCCACGCCAGGCTGTTTCAGGGCCAGGTCGGACATGCGCTTGATCACGTCTTCGGTGCGGTCCAGGCTCGCCGCATCCGGCAATTGAGCGAACGCCACCAGGTATTGCTTGTCTTGGCCGGGTACGAAACCGGTCGGGGTGCTGGAGAAACCGAAGAACGTCAGCACCATCAGGCCGGCGTACAGCAGCAGGGCGATGCCGCTGGAGCGGATCACGCGGGCAACGGTGCCGACATAACCATGGCTGGCTTTTTCAAAGAAGCGGTTGAACGGACGGAACAACCAGCCGCCGAACAGCTTGTCCAGGACCTTGGAGAAACGGTCTTTCGGCGCGTCATGACCCTTGAGCAACACAGCGGCCAGGGCTGGCGACAGGGTCAGGGAGTTGAAGGCCGAGATCACCGTCGAAATTGCGATGGTCAGGGCGAACTGCTTGTAGAACTGGCCGGTCAAGCCGGAGATGAACGCTGCCGGAACAAACACCGCACACAGCACCAGCGCCGTGGCAATGATGGGGCCGGTCACTTCACGCATGGCGCGCTTGGTGGCTTCGACCGGGGTCAGCCCGAGCTCGATATTACGCTCGACGTTTTCCACCACCACGATCGCATCGTCCACCACGATACCAATCGCCAACACCAGGCCAAACAGCGACAACGCGTTCAACGAGAAGCCGAATAGATGCATCACGGCAAAGGTACCGATCAGCGAGACCGGCACCGCCACCAGCGGAATGATCGAGGCGCGCCAGGTCTGCAGGAACAGGATCACCACCAGCACCACGAGGATCAGCGCTTCGAACAGGGTGTGGACCACCGCCTCGATGGAGCCGCGCACGAAGATCGTCGGGTCATAGACGATGCTGAAATCCATGCCTTCCGGGAAGTTCTTCTTCAGCTCGGCCATTTTCGCCCGAACTTCGTTGGAGATCTCGATAGCATTGGAGCCCGGGCGCTGGAAGATCGGGATCGCCACCGCCGGCTGGTTGTTCAGCAGCGAACGCAGGGCGTATTGGCTGGAGCCCAGTTCAACCCGAGCGATGTCTTTGAGGCGAGTGATTTCACCATCGTCGCCGGAGCGAATGATGATGTTCTCGAACTCTTCCTCATTGACCAAGCGGCCCTGAGTGTTGACCGACAACTGGAAGCTTTGCGCATTCGGCGCAGGTGGCGCACCCAAGGCACCGGCAGCCACCTGGCGGTTCTGTTCACGGATGGCGGTTACCACGTCGGTGGCGGTCAGGTTGCGCGAAGCGGTCTTGTTCGGATCGAGCCACACGCGCAGCGAATAGTCGCCCATGCCGAACAGCTGCACATCACCGACACCGCCCAGGCGCGCCAGCTCATCCTTGATATTGAGGATCGCGTAGTTGGACAGATACAGCATGTCGTAGCGTTTGTCCGGCGAGGTCAAGTGCACGACCATCGTCAGGTCGGGCGATGCCTTGTCCACCGTGATACCAATGCGCGTCACTTCCTCGGGAAGTTTCGGTTCGGTGCGGGTCACGCGGTTCTGCACCTGCACCTGGGCGTTGTCCAGGTCCGTGCCCAGGGCGAAGGTGATGGTCAGGGTGATCTTGCCGTCGGCAGTCGACTGCGAGGACATGTACAGCATGTTCTCGACGCCGGTGATCGCTTGCTCCAGGGGAGCTGCCACGGTTTCACCGATGACTTTGGGGTTGGCACCAGGGAAGTTGGCACGGACCACAACGGTCGGTGGCACCACTTCCGGGTATTCGCTGATCGGCAGCTGGAACAGCGAGATGGCACCGGCGATCAGGATTAGCAGCGACAGCACCGCGGCGAAGATCGGCCGTGAAATGAAAAATTGGGAAAAATTCATCGGAGTCGTTATCCCTTAACCGCGTGGGGTCGCAGCAGCCACTTTCACAACCGCACCCGGCGCAACCCTGGCAGGGGCGACTTGGGGCAGGTTGCTGGCTTCCAGCGCTTGTCGTTGTTGGGCCAGGGCCGCGAGGGTTTGCTCGCTGGCCATCGGGATCACTTCAGGGGTGACCGGCGAACCCGGGCGTACCCGCTGCAAGCCCTTGACGATGATGGTGTCGCCCGTGTTCAGGCCGTTACGCACGATGCGCAAGCCTTCGATTTTGGGCCCCAGCTCCACGGCGCGATAAGCCGTGTTGTTGTCAGCATCCATCACCAGCACAAACTTCTTGCCCAGGTCCGTGCCCACCGCCTCATCGTTGATCAACATGGCGTTGTAGGTGCCGCTGCCCACCAGTTTCAGGCGAGCGTAAAGGCCAGGGGTGTAACTGCCGTCGCTGTTGTCGAATACGGCGCGACCACGGATGGTGCCGGTTTTCGGGTTGACCTGGTTGTCGACGAAGTTCATCTGGCCCAGGTGCGGATTGCCGTCTTCATTGGACAGGCCCATGTACACCGGGGTGGTGGCGCCGCGTTTGCCCTGGCGGGCGAGCTGCGTGTACTTGAGGAACACGCGCTCGTCGGCATCGAAGTAGGCGTAGACCTTGTCGGTGGAAACCACGCTGGTCAGCGGGGTGGTGTCCGCCGTCACCAGGTTGCCGGCGGTGATTTGCGCACGGCTGACGCGACCGCTGATAGGGGCGGTGACGCGGGTGAAACTCAGGTTCAATTTGGCCAGATCAAGCTGCGCTTGCAGGGCGCCGACCGCGGCACGAGCCTCTTGGGCAGCACTGGTGCGCGAATCGGCCAGCTCGGCGGAAATCGCATTGCTGGTGCGCAGGCGTTCGCCACGCTGGGCTTCGTTTTCGCTGCGGGTGGCGTTGGCGCGGGCCTGGGCCACCAAGGCCTCGAGGCGACGGACCTCGGCCTGGAACGGACGCGGATCGATCTGGAACAGCAGGTCGCCTTTCTTGACCAGGGCGCCTTCAGTGAACGTCACTTCATCGATCTGGCCCGATACCCGTGGACGAATCTCTACGGTTTCCGGCGCCTCAAGGCGCCCGGTGAATTCGTCCCATTCGTTGACCGGTTGCTCAAGCACCTTGGCCACGCTGACCTTGGCCGCGGAAGGGGTAGCGGCAGTCTCTGGCGTCTTGCCGCAAGCGCTCATCACCACTACGGCCAACACGGCCAACGGCAAGCGCAAATGTTTGAGTGACTGTTCCATGGATGCATCCGCCAATGTATTTAAGATTGGCGAATGATGCTCGGCAGGGTTGTATCGCACGAATCGAATGGGGCGAAGGTAACTATCATTCGGAATGATAGGAGAGAGCCGGGCAGCTCTCTAGCCTGCGCCTTGCGTCAGACGGTGATCAACCCGGTTGATGGCGATTGTGTGTTTCCAGATTGGCAATGGTCTGCTTTGGATCGAGTCGCGGCCATTCGCGAGCAGGCTCGCTCCCACATTAGATTTAAGCAATGCCGTGGGAGCGAGCCTGCTCGCGAAGAGTCTATCAGCCTCGATAAATCAATCGGATCAGGCCAGACTATCCGGATCGCCAAAAAACATCTGTATCCGCGATCTCAACCAACGCTCCCCCGGATCATTGTCCTGGGAACCGCGCCAAGCCATGTGCAATTCAAAGCTGCGCACCGGCAGCGGTGGATCTTCCGCCCGTACACCACCAGCCGCCGTCAGTGCATCGGCCGTATAGTCAGGCACGGTGGCCACAATGTCGGTGCCGCTCAACAGCGTGCCCAGCCCGTTGAATTGCGGCACTGCCAACACCACATGACGTTTGCGCCCGAGCTTTTCCAGTTCTTCATCGATAAAGCCGCTCAGGTCACCGGCGAACGACACCAGTGCATGGGGTCGCGCGCAGAAGTCGTCCAGGCTCAAGGGCCCGGGCACGGTGTCGGCGCGCAGCAGTTTTGGCGAACTGCGGCGCAATACTTTGCGCTTGGCATTGGCTGGCAGGTCAGTGGTGTAGCTGACGCCAATGGAGATTTCTCCGGAGGCCAGCAAATTGGGCATCAATATGTAGTTGACCCGTCGCACTACCAGCACGATCCCCGGCGATTCGGCGCGCAGGCGCTTGAGCAGCATGGGCAGCAGGGCGAATTCGACGTCGTCCGACAGCCCTATGCGAAATACTGCGGTGCTGGTGGCGGGGTCGAATTCGGCGGCACGGCTGACGGCGGTGGAGATCGAATCCAGGGCCGGGGAGAGCAGGGCGAAGATCTCGACCGCGCGTGCGGACGGCTCCATGCTGCGGCCGGTGCGCACGAACAACGGGTCGTCGAACAGCCCGCGCAAGCGCGAGAGCGCCGCACTGATGGCGGGCTGGCCGAGGAACAGCTTCTCCGCGGCGCGGGTCACACTGCGTTCGTGCATCAGGGTTTCGAACACGATCAACAGGTTCAGGTCGACACGACGCAGGTCATTACGATTCATCTTGAGTCCTGGCAGAGTCAGCAAACTTGACGTGAGCGGCCATATGGGAACAATGGCCAGCAGGAATATTACGGGGAAAGGCTGGTACTCTGCACCGAGTAATTCATTTTTCCCACATCGGCTGCTCTGGTTTCCTACGACATTTGACGAGGATGCTGCAGCTGCGGAATCAATGACAGGCATGTCGACTATTAATAGCCACTGATAGTGTTGGGTTAAAAGCCCAGCTAGAGTTCAAGGCATTAGAGGTTCAATTGGCGAGGTTTGCGATGTCCCGCACGATCCGTTTTCACAAGTTTGGTCCAGCCGAGGTGCTCAAATGCGAAGAGCATGCGGCGGCTCTGCCTGCTCCGGGCGAAGTGCAGGTGCGCGTCGAAGCCATTGGCATCAGCTGGTATGACACCCTCTGGCGCCAAAACCTGGCGTCATCCCACGCCCGTCTGCCTGCCGGTATCGGCCAGGAAATGGCCGGTGTCGTCACAGCCGTCGGTGAGGGTGTCGATGACCTGGAGGTCGGTGACAAGGTTGCCAGTTTCCCGGCCCAAAGCCCCAACGATTATCCGGTCTACGGCGAACTGATCGTTCTGCCGCGTTCGTCGGTAACGCGTTACCCGGACGTGCTCAGCCCGATTGAAGCCAGCGTGCATTACACGCCGCTGTTGATTGCCTATTTTGGTTATGTCGACCTGGCGCGGGTCAAACCGGGGCAATTCGCCCTGGTCACCGACGCCAGCCATTGCGCCGGCCCTTCGTTCGTGCAACTGGGCAAAGCCTTGGGCGTACGAGTGATCGCCGCGACCAAAACTGCGGAGGAGCGTGAATACCTGCTGTCGTTGGGTGCCGAGAAAGTCATCGTCACCGAGGAAGAAGACCTGTTGATGCGCATCAACAAGATCACCGACAACCGCGGTGTGGATGTGGTGTTCGATGGTTTGGGTGGCCCACAGATGTCGTTGCTCGGTGATGTCCTGGCGCCCCGCGGCAGCCTGGTGCTGTACGGCCTGCAGGGCGGTAACCAGACACCATTCCCGGCGTGTGCGGCGTTCCAGAAGAACATTCAGTTCTTCGTGCACTGCATCGGCAATTTCACCGGCAAGCCGGAACTGGGCATCATCCAGGACCAGGTCGCGCTGCAACGTGCCTTGCGTGACATCAACCAGCTGACCGCCGATCGCGTGCTACTGCCGCTCAAGACCCGGGTTTTCCCATTCGCCGAGTTTGTCGAAGCGCACCGCTACATGGACGAATGCCCATGCCGCGAAAGGGTTGCGCTGCAAGTCGAACCTGCTTGACCCCTGCAAAAGAGTCCGTGCCTGCACGGACTCTTGCGTTTTTAGCGCTTTGCCTCCCCACATGAGACGTTCCACCGGCCTGTAGGTGGATCGGTTCAGCAACTGAACCGGTTTTTGCTCTCGATCTGTAGCTTCTAATCAACATCCAAGTACTGATAATTGCATGATTACTTTCATCTCAAGGAATGAGTCATGGCCAGGTATCTTGCCGACACTTTTCAGTGCGCGTCGTTGACGCATGTTCGACAACTAGTGATTTTCTGCGTGGTCGGCACATTATTACGAGAAGCTACTTTCCTCATTTTTTGTATTAAATGTCTGTGGGACGCTGTCGGAAATTTCCTAGGATCCCGAAGGCAATCGCAACAAACCCCTGCCAAGCTACTGTGCGCCAGTCCTTGCGGGCCTATCAGGCTTGCAGTGATCAATTATTTCAAATGATGACAAAAAACTTTATTGTTAGCATTTGGTAATAAAGTTCAGTAATTAATCTCTCTTCGGGCATTCCTTGCGCTATGCGTGAAGTTGTTTGCGTTGTGTCGAACTTTTGAATATCAGGTAAATAGAAATGAGCCATATCCATGATCAGGCGATGAATAATGTCTATCAACAAGTGCTGCAACGCTTGTTGAGTTTTTTTTCACGAGCCGAGCGCACGGCTTTGCAGTTGTTGATCCAGCGCCTGGCCGTGGCTGCCGGAGGAATGGATCGAATAGGTAATTACAAGGTATTGGTGGTCCAGTGCGGATCGCGGGACAGTTGCTACACCCTGGCACTGCTGCGAGCCGCACAGTTGACAATCGCCACCCGCGCGCCCACGACATTCAAGCTGCGCTTGGCGACCCTGCGGCTCAATGGCATGAGCCAGCTGGGACTGGATAACATCCATCGAAGCTACAACGCCTTGTTCATCTACGACGATCCCCGGGTCGATGTGCTGATGGTTGATAACAGGGAAGTGCTGGCGTTCGATCACCGCGCGCCGGTCTCGCGCGCCGCACGTGAATCCAACCGCATGAACCTGCTACTGATCGGCCATCGTGGCGTCGTGGACGGACCGCTTGAGCTGTGGGACGACAGTTTCCTGGCCACTGGCGAGTTCCATGGTCAGATCGCCCGCTGGAACAATGGCGTCGATGCCTTGGTCAGTGGCGACTCACCGCGCCAGCAGAAGCGGTTCATCGAAGGGCTCAAGCGCGCGGCCGCCAAGGCTGGTCTGGCATCGTCGAACCGTCATGAGGCGGCGGATTACGGCGGGTTGTTCATGTTGCTTGATGAGTTCGGCAGCGACTGTTATCAGGCCTTTTATGAAGGCTACGGCCAGGAGGCCTGGCGTCCGGCAGAACAGTTTGAGGCCTGTCGCCGCACGACCTACATCGATATCCACGACGTGCTGGTCAGCCAGCTTGAAGAGCGTTGGCCGATACTGACCGAGTTTCTCGGGTATCAGCCCGATGAGCTGGCAGCTCATCTTGGTGAAAATCAATATGTCAGTGTGGCGGTCTCGGCGCACTTGCGGGGTTTGCAATCCTGCTTCGTCCAGGGCAGCACGTACTTGGCAGGTGTTACACACTACCTGCAGCGCGCCTTGGTGATGATGCGGCGTAACCAGCTATCGGAACGCTTATGTGAACGGGCAGACGGCGCATATGGCAACCCCTACAAGCTGGCCGGCCAGCGCGCACTGATCGCCGACGAGGCTTATCAGAGCCTTGGCCTGAACGAGGCACAATGGGTGTGCCTGCTGTTTGCGCCTTTTATCGGGCAAGGTGCGTCACTGGAGCGCTTCCTGCGCCAATGTCACCCGGGCATGCTCGTGGCCTTGCCCGAGTTGCATCGGGCCATGCAGGGGCATCCAGTGGCGGAGCAGATCCTGCAGTGGATAGTCGATGTCAGCGGCCTGCCTGTCAGCCTGGTCGGCAAGTTGTATCGCATGGAACCGTTGGTGCAGGAGGCCACGTCGATGAGCCCGCCCCACAGCCCTGTCTCGGAACCCGAGCAGGCAAGCGACGAGGCGTCGATGACCGGTGAACGGTCGGCAGGGCGTTGAACATGCGCATGTTGCCGGCCTCTTCGAGTGAGCGTGACCGCTACCCCCACGCAAGCGATCCCCTGCCATGAAAGGACAACGTGAAACCGATTTCGCCTATCAGTCGGTCTACCGATACTTGACCTGCCTGATCAGCGAGCTCGTCAGCGACAGCCGGGTACGACTACCATCCTTGCGTGAACTGGCCGGGCGCCTGAGCGTTTCGATCTCGACCATCCAGTATGCCTATGCGCTACTGGAAAAGGAGGGGCGGGTGTATTCGGTGGCCAAGTCCGGTTACTACGCGTTGCCGGTTGCCCCTACCAGCACGCTCTACGATGGCAGCGACTTGCTCGAGAGTGTGTATGTCAACGCCCGCCTGCCCGCCATGCTGGTCCTGAGCGCGGATGAGCCGGCCTTGCTGCAACCGCTCGACAGCCCCTTGTTGCTGCTGGAAAGGGAACTGCTGCGCCAATACCCGCGCCAGCCACAGCCGTCTGCGCAGCCCTGTGGCGAGCTGGAACTGCGTACCGCATTGGCGGCGCGCTATACCACCTCTGCGGTGCGCTGCTGGCATGCCGATGATGTCTACATTGGCGCTGACCTGCGCGGCGTGCTGGAAATCCTCATCGTCGTGTTGGATCTCAAGGATGCCGCGGTGGTCGTCGAGTCGCCCTGTGACTGGGCGATACTGCGCTTGTTCCAGGCGGCCGGTGTGAAGGTGATCGAATGGCCGTTGCTGGGCGACGGTAGCCTGGACGACAAGTGCCTTCGGGACCTGCTGGAAGCCGAGCCGGTACGCCTGGTGATGGTGTCGTCCGGGCTGAACATGCCCCGAGGCAGCAGGGCACCCGATGAGAACCGGCAGGTGATCGCGAACTTGCTGGAGCGGTATGGCAGTTGGGTACTGGAAAACGATTGTTATGGAGAACTCGGGTTTGAGCCCGATCAGCGGCGATTTCGCGATCTGTTGGCCCCGGAGCGCTTGATGGTGTTTTCCACGTTCGAAAAGATCATCGGCCCGGAAGCCCCTTATGGCTACCTGCTCTCGCGCCATATGAGCAGCGAGCTGCAACGGCAATTCCTGTTGCGCGCCTTTCGCTTGTCGCCGATTCGCCAGAAAGCCATCGCCCGCTTGTACAGCAACGGACGCATCGATCAACACCTGCAGGTACTGCGCCGACGCCTCAAGGACGGCAAGGAGCAAATGGCCCGGATGCTCCAGGAGCGCCTGGGTGACGCGTTGCAGTTCGTCGAGCCCCAGGGCGGGGCGACGATCTGGCTGCGCTCGTTGCGCCAGGTCGATATGAGCCGGGTGTTTCAGCGATTGCTCAGGCAGCAGGTGGTCGTTGCGCCCGGCGAGTTGTTCAGCCTGCAAGGCTTGCATGGGCAACACTTGCGCTTGAGCCATGGCGTTGGCAGCGACCAGGAACTGGCCGCCGCGCTGGGCTTGCTGGGGGACGCCTTGCGCCTTGAAGCCGTTGATTGACCCTTTGCAAAATGATGCCAATGGAACGATTCCATCGAGCGCTGGATAAACTGCATCGCGCTATGGTCAAACTGCCAGTAAACTCCGCTTCTACTCCTGAACTCTATTCCAGAGGTATTGCATGACACTCAGTCCTTTTGCGGGCAAACCGGCACCGGCAGAATTGTTGGTAGACATCCCGCGACTGGTCACGGCCTATTACACCGGCCAACCCGACGCCGCCATTTCGACCCAGCGGGTGGCCTTCGGTACGTCCGGGCACCGAGGCAGCTCGTTCGACTTGAGTTTCAACGAATGGCACGTCCTGGCAATCAGCCAGGCCATTTGCCTGTATCGCGAGGCCCAGGGCATCAATGGCCCTTTGTTCGTCGGCATCGACACCCACGCATTGTCCACGCCGGCGGGTGCCAGCGCCCTGGAAGTGCTGGCGGCCAATGGCGTGACGGTGATGATCGCCGAGGGTGACGAATACACGCCGACCCCAGCGGTTTCCCATGCGATCCTGTGCTACAACCGCGGCCGTACCTCTGGCCTGGCGGATGGCATCGTCATCACCCCGTCCCACAACCCGCCGCAAAGCGGGGGCTACAAATACAACCCGACCAATGGCGGCCCGGCCGATACCCACATCACCAAGTGGATCGAAGCCAAGGCCAACGAACTGTTGGCGAACAAGCTCGCCGGGGTCAAGCGCATCAGCTACGAGCAGGCGCTGAAGGCCAGCACCACCCATCGCCACGACTACCTCAACACCTATGTCGCCGACCTGATCAACGTGATCGATTTCGACGCCATTCGTGATGCCAAGCTACGCTTGGGTGTTGACCCCCTGGGTGGTGCGGGCGTGCGCTACTGGTCGGCGATTGCCGAGCATTATCGCCTGGACCTGGACGTGGTGAACCGGCAGGTCGACTCGACTTTCCGTTTCATGACCGTCGACTGGGATGGCCAGATTCGCATGGACCCATCGTCCAGCCACGCGATGCAGGGGCTGATCGGCCTGAAAGAGCGCTTCGACGTGGCCTTCGCCTGCGACCCGGATCACGACCGCCATGGCATCGTGACTCCCTCTGGCGGCCTGCTGGCGCCGAACAACTACCTGGCCGTGTCGATCGATTATCTGTTCCAGAACCGCCCGCACTGGCGAGCCGATGCCGCGGTGGGTAAAACCGTGGTCAGCAGCGGCTTGATCGACCGCGTGGCCAAGCGCCTGGGACGCCGCCTGTACGAAGTGCCTGTGGGCTTCAAGTGGTTTGCCGATGGCCTGTTCGACGGCTCCCTGGGTTTTGGTGGCGAAGAAAGCGCGGGGGCTTCGTTCCTGCGCAAGGACGGCAGCGTCTGGTGCACGGACAAGGACGGTCTGATCCCGGCCTTGCTGGCGGCTGAAATGACTGCACGTACCGGTCGCGACCCAAGTCAGGCCTACCGCGCGCTGACCGATGAACTGGGCGAGCCGTTCTCGGTACGGGTGGATGCCAAGGCCAACCCGGAACAAAAGGCCCTGTTGAGCAAGCTGTCACCGGATCAGGTCACCTCGACAACACTGGCGGGTGAGCCGATCCAGAGCATTCTCAGCCATGCACCGGGTAACGACCAGGCCATTGGCGGCCTTAAGGTCATGACCGAAAATGGCTGGTTCGCGGCGCGTCCGTCGGGGACCGAGGATATCTACAAGATCTACGCGGAAAGCTTCGTCAGCGACGACCACCTCAAGCAGTTGGTCGCTGAGGCACAGACCCTTGTAGATGGCGCTATTTCTGCGAAATGATTGATGGCCGTCTTCGCGAGCGTCACGTGTCTGTAGGAGCGAGCGGGCGGCGATCCGACTTGCCCGCAAAGAAGGCAGCATGAACACCGTTGTACTCCAGCCAAATAAAAAAGGGCGACCTCCCACGGTCGCCCTTTTTTTGTTCGATTTACTGAATCAAGCCAGATCCACCAACACGATCTCACTGTCCTCGATAGCCGTCACCCGCAACACCTGCTCTTGGGCAACCGCAACACCGTCTCGAGCTTGTGCACGCAAGCCATTGACTTCAATGACACCCGTGGCCGGCACCAGGTACGCGCGACGACCGTTCTCCAGGCGATACTCAGCGGTTTCGCCGGCCTTCAGGTTTGCCGCCACCAGGCGCGCATCGGCGCGGATTCGCAGGCTTTGATCGTCCCCGGGCTTACCGCTGGCCAGGGTAACGAAACCTTCGCGCTGGCCCTTGGGAAATGGCTTTGCGCCCCAGGAAGGTGCCAGGCCGGATTCATTGGGAATGATCCAGATCTGAAAGATCTTGGTCGGCGTAGCTTCCAGGTTGTATTCGCTGTGGGCAATGCCGGTGCCGGCGCTCATCACCTGAACGTCACCCGCTTCAGTGCGACCCTTGTTGCCCAGGTTGTCCTGGTGAGTAATTGCGCCTTCACGGACATAGGTGATGATTTCCATGTCCCGGTGCGGGTGCTGCGGGAAACCGGTGCCCGGGGCAATCACGTCATCGTTCCATACCCGCAAGTTGCCCCAGTTCATGCGCTTGGGGTCATGGTATTCGGCGAACGAAAAGTGGTGATGAGCATCCAACCAGCCATGGTGAGCGCCGCCAAGCGAGTTGAAAGGTCTGAGTTCAAGCATGATCGTCTCCTGAAAGGTTCGTCATGGGGCGCAAGGCCTGGCCACGAATCGAGACCGGTTGTTGATGACCGGCATCATCCATCAGGCAACAATCGATAAAAAGCGTAAAAAATGCCGCATAATAATCGATAAATTAGATAGGAAGTGCGCTCGAAAGCGTCTCATCCAGCCTTCAATATCGCCCATAAGTCGATGAGTCATAAGCATTTCACTAGAACTAAAAAGCAAATACAGACACCATAGCCCTCAACAGCCTCACACCCTGGAGTCCGTCCGCGTGCCGCAACACACCCCCGATCTTCCGCCTGAACTTCGCCCGCTGGCCGAGATGCCATTGCTCAAGCGCCTGGCCGCGCGCTTTTTTGGTCATGGCCTGACGCGCCTGCGCGCACAACACCGCGCGTCTTGGTTGCACGGTCAGGCAGACGGTTTTCGTAGCGGTCATAGCGCCGGGGTGGACTACGGATACAAAGAAGGCAAGCTCGAGGGCCTGGAAGAGGGCCGGCAAGTCTTGCTGATTCGCGACTCACGCTGCACCGAGCACCGGCCACCCAATATCGATGTCCATCTTTTCGACGATTGGCGCCTGCCATTGACCGCCGAACTGAAGAAACGCATGAAAGCCGACGTCGCCCGGTTGCTGCCGGCACACGCCCAGCCCAGCGCTGCGCAGTGGAAAATGATCTTCAGTGATACGCCATCGACGTCGGTGATTGCCGGTGCGGGAGCGGGCAAGTCGACGACGCTGGTTCTGCGTATCCTGCTGCTCAGTCACTACCTGGGGTTCGAACTGAGCTCGATGACCGTGGTGACGTTCACTCGTGAGTCGCGCAAGGACTTCATCAATAAACTAATTGAGCTGTTTGCGCTCTGGGGGCATGCACTGGGTGTGCGCGAGGCGCGTGACCTGGTGCGCACCTTCCATTCGCGCATATTGCCGATGGTTCGCAGCCTGCCGGGCTTCGAGCGGCTGCAAGCCTTCGAAAACCTCAGTCACCGAGCGCAAGGCGCGGATGACGAAGTGGACAGCAACCCCTTCGATCTACGCATCAATGACGCCCAGCGTCAGCAACTCAATGCCTGTTATCACGCGTTGCACACTCGCGATGAGCGTTTTCGCGAGCTGATCAAGCCATTGTCCCGCCACGCTTTGCAACTCAAGGAGCTGGAGCGCGACCACCCCGATGTACAGAAGCGTATGGCCGTCACCGAACTGGCGGCCAAACGCGATGAAGAGCTCTGCGACCTGGTGGAAGACTTGTGGTTTCGCGCTGGCGCCTGGCCGATCAAAGGCATAGAGCCCAAGCGCCAGGCTTTCGATATCAATGGCAGCACCTTTCACTGCCACGGTTACATTGCCTCGCTGGACGCTTGGGTGGTGCTGGGATTCGACCCTGGTGAAAATCCGCAACTGACCCGGCCAAATGCCAAGCTTACGTTGCGTGCGGAAACCGCGGTAAAGCGCACGTTGTTTCAAGCTTTCTGTCGTAAGCCATTGATATGGCTTGATAATTACGAGTCATCAAAGCGTGTGCTGGCGTCCCTTGGGGGGGATGCCAGCGCCGGGCCTGGCTTCGATTACAAGGTCAAGGGAGAGCTGGCGTCCGCGCCATTGCTGGACTGTTTTGTCGCTGCCGCCGGGTTCATTGAAAACCTCGGCCTGGATGTGCCGACGGCTGTGGGCCAGATGAGCTTTGCCAAGGATGACCCGGACCGCTTTTTCTTCGAGGCCTTGAGTCTGTACTGGCGCGCCCTGGAAGACCATTTGCTCGACCAGAAACCGCCGGTCATGACTTACAACCGCATGTTCGCGCTGTTTAGCGAACACTCCCCGGAAAACCTCAAGCTGCTCAGTGACGAGCTCTTGCGGCCGCTGTCGCACTTGATGATCGACGAGTTCCAGGACGTTTCACCGCAAATTGTCTCGTGGATCCGTGCCAGCCTGGCCGAAATCCGCAGTCGCGGGCCGGCGATGCACGTCGGGCGCGGCGCCCAGCATTCTTCATTGCTGTGCGTAGGCGATGACTGGCAGTCGATTTACGGCTGGCGTGGCAGTTCGCCGACCTATTTCATGGAGTTCAACAAGACGTTCTCGTCGCCAAGCACCACCAAGGTGATGCTCAGCGACAATTATCGCAGCCACCAGCACATCATTGACGCCGCCGAGTACATCGTGCGTGCCGCGCCTGCGATCGCGGGCAAGAAGGCCAAGGCCAGTGGCGAGCCAAAGGCCTTGCTGCCGGTCAATGTGCTGGACCGAGACGATCAGGGGATGGCCGAGCGCTTGATGGAGCACTATCGCAAAGGCGATTCAATCTTGATGCTTTATCGAAAAAGTAGCGATAAGTCATTGATAGAACAACATATTAAGCCTGTACTTAATGTTGATTCTAGCTTGCCGTTTGAAGCACGACGCCTCAAGCAACTGACCTATCACAGCGCCAAGGGCCTACAGGCTGACGCGGTATTCCTGCTCGGCGATTGCCAGCACCTGACCCGTTCGCCCTACAAAAACCAGGTGTACCGTATGGCGGGCCTGGGCAAGGCTGGCGACACTGAGCCTTATGACAATGCCCAGAAAGACGAGATTCTGCGCCTTGCATACGTGGGCATTACCCGGGCGGTAAGTCATTGCTATTGGTATGTCGATGCGCAGGACACCCAGGCGGTGAACATGCCCAAGGCGTCGGACCGGATCGGCAAGGGCAAGGCGTTTTTCGCCGATCATCGGCGGGCCAAAACGCCGGCATGACCCATGTAGGAGCCTGCGGTGCGGCTCTTACAAGGTATACATTTACCTCTCTACATACGATCAAATACGCCAAAGCGAGACGGCCTTATAGGGACGTGATTGCAGATCTGTCCGCGTTCTGATCGTTCCCATGCTCTGCGTGGGAATGC